>JBOGAY010000293.1:0-4945 GCA_051655925.1 Sarcina sp.
ATTTTAATTTACATTATAATTTAAAAATATTGAAATTAAAATACACCAAAGCATCAAAATAAAAATAGATAAATTGAATATTTATTAATAAAATAGCAATTGATTTTATAATAAAAGAAAAAATATAGTTGAATGTATAGAAATTTTTATAAAATAACTAATAGTTTGAGTAGAGAAGTGGTATTCTATAATTTTTTACTCTAATTTATTTAATAAAAAATTTGACAAAACTACAAAGTTGAGGTAAAAAGTAGTAACACTACAAAAATGGGAGGAAAATATATGGAGGTTAATTTAAGTATTAAGAACAAAAAAGAGGGGATATTAGATAAAATTTCTACTATAGCAAATAGGCTTCCACATCCAGTGACTATCTTTATAATATTTACTTTATTTATTGCGGTTTTATCTTCTATACTTTCTAATTTAGGAGTAGAAGTAATAAGTGAAAATATAAAAGGAGAAAGCGAAATTATAAAAGTTAAAAATCTTCTTAATTCAGATGGAATTCGTTGGTTTTTAGATAATATAATAAAAAATTTTGTAACCTTTCATCCTTTAGGAGTTGTATTAGTATTTTCTTTATTTTTCAACTTCTTAAATGAAGTCGGTTTATTTCAAGCATTTTTAAAAAATATCATGAAAAAAATCCCTAAAAATTTATTAACATATTTTGTTGTTTTTTTGGGAGTTAACTCATCCTTTGCAGGAGATTTAGGATATATTTTAGTAATTCCTATAGCGGGTGTTCTTTTTAAAGCTGTGGGAAGAAATCCTTTAGCTGGTATTCTTGTAGGATTTAGTGCTACATCTGCAGGATTTGCAGCTTGCTTATTATCAATAGATGCTTTATTAGGTGGATTATCTACAGCTGCAATAAAAATAGTTGATTCTAACTATATAGTAAATCCTTTAGCTAACTCTATATTTATGTTTGTATATACATTTTTTATAACTTTTGTAATAGGGATAGTAAATGATAAATATATTGAACCAAAGCTAAAAAAATACGAAATTGATGAAGATGAAGATGAATTAGAATTTAATAAAAGTGTAACACCTGAGGAGAAAAAAGGTTTAAAATGGGCAGCTGTAGGAATTTTAACATCAATCGCAATTGTATTAATATTTTCTATTCCAGAAAATGCTCCTTTAAGACATCCTATTACTAAAAAATTAATACTAGGTTGGAGTCCATTATTGTCTTCAATAGTCCCAATTTCATGTTTTATTTTCTTTCTACCTGGATTATTTTTTGGAATAGCATCTAATAAAATAAAAAATGATAAGGATTTAATTGAAATGTTATTTAAATCAATTAATGGATTTGGAGCATTTTTAGTTCTTTGTTTTTTTGCTAGTCAATTTATAGGATGTTTTGGTTATACTGAAATTGGAAAAATAATAGCAGTAAAGGGAGGAAATTTTTTAGCAACGATTGGATTAAGTGGAATTCCACTATTAATAATCTTCATTTTTTTCTGTTCGTTCATTAATTTATTTATAGGATCTATGAGCAGTAAGTATGCTTTATTAGCTCCAATATTTTTACCAATATTATATAAAATGGGAATTTCACCAGAGTTAGCTCAACTAGCATATAGAATAGGTGATTCATCAACAAATATAATCTCTCCATTAATGAGTTATTTTGCATTAATGATAATTTATTGTAATAAATATAATAAAAAATTTGGAATGGGTGAAATTATAACATATATGATTCCATACTCTATTGTAATTTTATTGACAAGTACAGTATTTCTGATAGGTTGGTTAATGCTTAATCTTCCAATTGGAATAGGAAGTGCTAATTTTATTTAAAAAAAGAATATACTTGAAATAGAAGAGGAGATATCTATGAAAAAACCAATAATAGGAATTACATCATCACATGAAAAAGAGAATGGTTTAAGAAATTACCATCGAACTACAGTAAGTATTGATTATACAAAAGGGGTTATAGAAGGTGGAGGAATACCAATTATAATTCCTACGACAGGTGATATAGATATAATTAAAGAACAGCTAAAGTTATTAGATGGATTAATACTCTCAGGTGGACCTGATATAAATCCAATATATTACGGAGAGGATTTTAAAGAAAAAATGGGAGTTATATCTCCTGAAAGAGATGATAATGAAATAAAGATACTAAATGAATTTTTAAAAACAGAAAAACCAATACTTGGAATATGTAGAGGACATCAACTTTTAAATATATATTTCGGAGGAACGCTATATCAAGATTTATCTTATTTTGAAAGTGAGACTTTAAAACATAGGCAAGATTTATATCCAGAGTTAGAAGTTCATAATGTATTTATTGAGAAAAATAGTATTTTAGAAAAAATTTTAGGAGAACAAATTAGGACAAATTCCTTTCATCATCAAGCTATTAAAAATTTAGGAAAAGGATTTAAAGTTATTGCGAAATCTAGTGACGGTGTAATTGAAGCAATAGAAAAGACAAATCATAATTTTTGTTTAGGAATACAGTGGCACCCAGAAATGATGGTAGCAAGAGGAAATAAAGAGATGATAAAGATTTTTAAATTATTAATTGAAAAAAGTAGTAAATAATTCAAAAAAAGAAGGAGCAATTGCCTTCTTTTTTTCTTGAACATTATATAGTATAATCATCATATATAGCTTTATAAAAAGGAGGAGATATTTTGGAAAAAATAATAAATTTGTCCACAAAAAACCTAACAAAGGGAGAGAAGAAAATTGCCGAATACATAATATCAAATCCCAAAGAAGTTTCAGATATGTCAGCGTTAGATTTAGGCAAAGTTTTAAATACGAGTGATGCCTCAATTGTAAGATTTTCAAAAAATATTGGATTTAAGGGTTTTTCAGATTTAAAAACATATTTAAAAATTCAAATAAATTCTTTTAAAAAGCCTCAAAATAAAATTTTAGAGAAATGGAATAATTTTCAAAGTGAAAATGATATCGTAGATAAAATTGTAAAATCGGATCTTAAAAATATAGAATCTTTTCTTTCACAAATAGATGTAAAAAAAGTTGAAGAAACAGTAAAGAATATACTTTCAAGTAAAAAAGTTTTTGTTGTAGGAATGGGATGTAGTAGAGGTGTTGCCCAATTTATATCTTGGCATATGAAAAGAATAGGTGTGGATGTTGAGCTTTTACAAGAGAGTGGAATCGGTCTTTTAGAAAGTTTAGTTCATTTAAAAGAAGAAGATACTGTTTTATTTTTTACATTTCCAAGATATTTAACAGATGAAGTTCAAGCATCTAAATTGATAAAAAAAAGAGGGGCTAAATTAATTTTAATAACAAGTGAATTATTTTCAGATATAAGTGTGAATAGTGATATTGTATTTAAAGTTCCTGTAGACAACGACAGTTTTTTTAATTCATATATAGTTCCTATGGAGTTATGTAATATTATTTTAACTAGTATTTATGAAAAAAATAAAGATCGTATTTATAAAGAATTAGAGGAAATAAGTTCATTTAAAGATTATCTATATTTGAAGTGATTATTTATTATTTTTAAGAAATAATAAAGGTAATATTCTGGTATAATAAAATTTTTTTATTAAAATAGTAAAATATGAGGACCATAATAAAGAATGCTTTATAATTCATAAATAAAACTTATATCTACTTATTAGAATAGCTATAAGTTTTATTTAGAAAAATATTAAAGAAAAAAATAATATAATACTAAAAAAAATTTTAAAATAAATTTAATATTAAAATAATTTTAGGAGAGTATAGGAAGTATACCAAATTTAGTGTGAATTAACTTCTTAGCTACTAAATTTTAAATGTTCAAATAGTCTGTCCTAGATAAGAGGCTTACTTTTAGGATAGCTTTTTTTATTTTGATAAATGTTTAGAAGATTATTCAATTAAAAGTTTTATTTATTGTTAGCCATCTCTTTTCCTAACTGTGTTATTTTACTTCCACCTCTTCCTACAGTAGAAATTATATAACCTTTTTTATTCATATCTTGAAGCAATCTTCTAATAATAGCTTCGCTTATTTCAAAATTTGTTTCTTTTAAACATTTTAGTATGTAACTTCGGCCAATTCCTTTTTCATTTTTTTCAGATTTTTTTAAAATATTTAAAATTTCTAAAATTAATAAAAAATCGGTTGATTGATTTTTATCTTCTTTTAAATCTATGTTTTCTTTTATGTATTCAGGTAACATAGTTGTTTCAATTATTCTTTCATTTAAACAACAAAAATATTCCATACAGTTTTTAAGCTCTCTAATGTTTCCAGGCCAATTATATTGAAACATTAATTTTTTAGCTTTTTCAGTAAATATAAAGTTCAAATCCAAATTTTTCTTAAAATAATTAATTAAAATTTCCAAATCACCTATTCTTTCTCTTAGTGGTAAAATATTAATAGGTAAAGCATTTAGACGATAGTATAGATCGATTCTAAATTTTTTTTCTTTAACTAAAGAAAGAATATTTTCATTTGTAGCAGCAATAACTCTTACATCTATAGAGATAAGTTTATCACCACCAACTCTTATAATCTCTTTTTCCTGTAATACTCTTAGTAGTTTTAATTGTAAGGTTTGACTCATTCCCTCTATTTCATCTAAAAAAATAGTACCATTGTGGGCTATTTCAAATAACCCTATTTTTCCACCTTTTTTAGCTCCAGTAAAAGCACCCTCTTCATATCCAAAAAGTTCAGATTCAAGAATACTTTCATTTAAAGCAGCACAATTTAAAGCAACAAAAGGTAATTCTCTTCTTTCAGAAGCATTATGTATTGAATGGGCAAATAGTTCTTTTCCAGTTCCACTTTCTCCAGTTATTAAAATAGCAGCATTCATTTTAGCCATTTTTTTAGCCATCTCTTTAGTTTTTATTAATCTAGTATCTTCAGTGATAATATCAGAAAATGTATATCTTGAATAATGACCTCTTTTTAAATATTCTT
>JBOGAY010000294.1:0-3560 GCA_051655925.1 Sarcina sp.
CCTCTTTTCTTTTGTACTTAGCTTTAACTATTTTACAATATAAAAAAGGTAATTTTATGTCATTAAAGAATCTATTTACATAAAAAGCATATCTAACTAATTTAGATATGCTCATAAAACTATTTTCTATACTCTTGTATTCCGCCTTTTAAAACAAATACTTTTCCTAAATTTGCACCATGTATCATTTTTGCTGCCTTCATAGCACGAACTCCACTTTTACAAACAGTTACAAAAGTTTTTCCCTTAAACTTTTCAAGTTCCTTTATTTTACTTGGTAAGTCTTTTATACTTATAAAAACTGAACCTTCTATTGGTTCAATTTCTAAAAACTCTTCTTTTTCTCTAACATCTAAAATAACCGGCTTGTGTTCACTTTTTAATAATTCATCAACTTCATTTTTAACTACATATCCCACATTATCAAGATGCCCCTCTTCCTTTTGTCCTTTTTGGCACACAGATGCATTTTTTGGAACTTTGATTGAATTAATATCTTTACCACCCTTAGAATTAAATTTAACAACATCAAACATCCACTCCTCTGGCTTTTCTTCTGGTTTTGTTACTTTCCTAAATTCATCTAAAGTCTTGCAGTTCAACACTGGATTCTCTTTTCTAATTTGATATAGACTTGATAACTCATTCATACCATAATTATGAGCTGGACAAACTATGTAATAATCTTCTAACCCTCTTAACCTATCTAAACTATAAAAATGAGTTTCATCACTTCCTGTTGGTAAATCATCTCTACCACTACCATCTAAAAATAAAAAATCACCTGTAAATAACTTATCTTCACATATCACAGTCATACTATTATCTGTATGTCCCGGAGTATAGATAACTCTAAAACTTAAATTATCAACTTTAAACTCTTCATTATCATATAATTTTTTAGTTATAGCAGGACAAGTATTATTTTCATACATTGCATAAGTTGCCCCTGTTTTATCTTTCAAATAAGTACCTGCACTTAAATGGTCAGCATGTAAATGCGTATCTATAATCATATTAAGTTTCAACTTTTTTTCCTCTAAAATATGTAAATAGTAATCTGCATAATCAAGCTTTGGATCAATTAAAATAGCATTTTTTTCATCGCTCACAATTAGGTAAGCATAGCATTCATCAATGTCTATTTTGGTAAATTTCATAAAATCATTGCCTCACTTTCTTATCAATATTTTAAATTTAGTGTTTTTATAAAACAGAAAAAATATACATAAAAAAGCAACACCTCAATTCGAGATGTTGCTTTACGTATACTTAAGACAATTATTTTTTATAAAATTTGATTTGTGTTATTTTTTAGTGTGTTATTTTTATTATTTATTTTCTTTTACTGCATTTTTAAATCCAAAGTAAGTTGCTATCATATATCCACCATAAATTATTACTATAATCCCTGCTGTTATAACTGATGCACCAACTATCCCTGACTTTCCAAACGCTTCTATAAAGCTTGAAACCGCTTTAATTGCTACAATAGAATCTACAATTGCAAGTACTAAAGGTAATGCAAATGCTGTTACTACTTGTTTAAATATAGCTTTGTTAATCATTTTATTTGTAGCACCTATTTTTCTTAAAACATCATATCTTTCTTTACTATCAGTAGCTTCTACAAGTTGTTGAAGCGCTATAATTGCTGATGATGTAAGAAGGAATATAACTCCTATATAGATTGCTATAAATAATATAATAGTTGTGAATCCTTGACTTTGCTCAAACATTCCATCATGAGTTGCTACTGCAAAGTAAGCATTAGCACTTTGCCCTTGTTTACTAACTTCATATTGTTTAAAGTTTTCATCAATTTGTTTTTCTACAACTTGTGAGTTTGCTCCTTTTTTAACCATTGATGCAACAACAAGTGAACTACTTGGATCTTTTGGTGCATTAACATCAACAAAATTATTAGGAACTACAATTGTTAAATAATTTGAACTACTTATATTATTCTCAAAAACATCTTGTTCTACTGCATTATTTTTAACACTATAACTTTTCCCATTTATTTCAACACTAGGTTTCTCTTTCATTATAGGTGCTATACTATTAACTACTTTACTTACATTTGATGTAACTATAACCTCATTATCACCAAGACTTACACTTGGTTTACCCATTAATTTTAAATACTTATTATAGTCATTTAAAGTTATATAAGATGCCATTTGTTTAGATTCACTACTTGTACCTTTAATATATATACTTTGCTCTATGTACGGCATATTGCAAACTATAGTATCTAAATCATTATTAACACCTTTATAGAATGTATTTTCTATTAAATTTACATACTGACTATTTTTACTTTCATCTCCTCCATAAACTGAAGTAGTTACTGTAAATGGTGTATTTTGCTTTAATGAATTTGTCATGGCATTTTTCATACTAACACCAGTTGATAATGCTGATATCGTTACAAATAACATAAGTGAAATTAATGCCATTGATATAAAGTTTGTATTTATTTTATTATTCATTTGCTTTGTAACAAAAATATTTAATCCCTTAAGATATCTGTTCTTATTCTTTTGACTTACTACAACCATAAACCCTGCAAGTCCATAGAAGAATAAAAATGTTCCAACAAATCCAAGACCTATAGCTGTATATAAAGCACTCATATTCTCTAAACCATTTTTTATTATTAATGCATAACCACTTACTAAAAGTGCTACGCCAACTATGAAAATAACTAAAAGTAAAACTGGATTTTTAATTTTAATTTTTTCGTTCTTTTTACCTGCTGTAAGTAAATCTATAAGTTTGTATTTTGAAACTATAACTGTATTAAATATCATAACAAGTACAAATATAATTCCAAAGTATAAAATTGTTTTTCCAATCGCAGAATAAGAAATAACAAATGTCATTTTAGTAATTATTCCACCAAATAAATGTGCTGTTAAAACTGATAATCCTTGTGAAACTATAAGCCCTACTATAAGCCCTACTATAAGTGAAACTATTCCTACCATAAGAGTTTCTAAAACTAATATACTTGATATTTTTCTTTTACTCATTCCAAGTGTTGTATAAATCCCAAGCTCTTTTTTTCTTCTTTTAATTAAGAAGTTATTAGCATAGATAATTAATGCTCCAAGAATTACTGATACAAAGATTGAAAGAACATTTGTTATGTTATTCATTGCAGTCATGTAATCAGCTGTATTAGTTGATAATTTTGTCATAGCACTTTGAGACCCTATTGAGTTAAAAGCATAAAATATACATACTGCAAAGCTTAAAGTTAAAAAGTATATTGAATAATCCTTAAAACTTTTTTGGATATTTTTTTTCGCTATATTAAAGAACATCTACATCACCACCTAAAAGTGTTACCACTTCCATAATTCTATTAAAGAATTGCTTTCTAGTATCATCACCTTTAACTAACTCATTAAAAATTTTTCCATCTTTAATAAATAAAATTCTATTAGCATAACTTGCACTAAAAGCATCATGTGTAACCATTAAAATTGTAGCTTTAAGTTCTTCATTTAAATTTTCAAATGATGTTAAAAGCTGTGCTGCTGATTTTGAAT
>JBOGAY010000295.1:0-14521 GCA_051655925.1 Sarcina sp.
ATCAGTCACATACTATGTTAAATAAATCAAAAGGAAATAATCTACCAAGAGTAATACAGGACATTTCTGTACATGGACAGAATAAAGATTTTAATTTATCGAGTATTAAGTTTTTAGATTCAAAAATAATTGATGAGAATGGAAATAAATTTATCACTACCAAAATACAAAATGATTCAGATAGGAAAATTATGGGGATAAAATATACATATGATTTAGATGGACAGGCTATTGTTGTAGAAACGAATGAAGTGTTAGCTTCCGGTGCTACTAGTGATTTGATAAAAGTTTCTATAAGAAAAAATACTAGTTTGAAAAATTCGAAATTAGTAAAAGTAGATGTGAAATTTTTAGATGCTAAAAATGAAGTTAGCAATTTAGAATTTGCAAAAAGTATATAAAAAATAGTTTTAAATAAGTCTTAGAAAATATAAAAAATATTTTTTAAGGCTTATTTACATATTTAACTTATAGTAAATATGTATAAATATAATTTTAATATGATAATCATATTAAAAAAAGAGATGAAAAATATAATTTGTAATATTAATGAAATGTTTAGATATTAAAATTTAATTGTAAATAATTAAATTTAATTTTATAAAACCACTTAAAACAATTGAATACAATATATTAAGGTAGATATTACTTTTTTTAGTCAGTGCGAAAAGGTAACAAAAATGTTTAATAAAAATGACAAAAAATAAGTATAGATAGTATTAATTTTAGATAAAAATTTAAATATAAGTGCATAAAATTACATATTAAAAATTAGATGCTATATTTTGTAAGAATATATTAAAAATAGATATTTTAAATATAGTAAAATGCATGATATATTTAGGTCAGGAGGGGATTTTTATTATGAAAGTAAAAGTTTTAGGCGCTATCACAGCAGTTGCGGTAGTTGTATTAGTATCAGGTGCTATTGCTATGAATTTAAATCAACAAACTAATTATAGTAACAAACATAAATCAGAAATAACAGCTATAAATCAGGACTTAAGCTATTTTGGAACTCACTTAAAACATCCTAAAGATGATCAAGAAGCATTTTAATATTTAGAATTATAAAATATATTGTTGATAATTTAAATTAGGATCTTTAAAAATATTTGAATATATATGCATTGTATATTCAAATATTTTTTTTTATTATGAAAAAAATTTATAAAAATCCAATTTTATAGTATAATTAAAAGAAAAAAAGGTAGGGGAAAATTATGTTTTTTTTAGAATATATAAAAAATCCAAGAAAAGTAGGAGCAGTAGCACCAAGCAGTAAATTTTTAGCAAGTAAAATGATTGGTGAAATAAATTTTGAACAAGCTAAATGTATTATTGAGTATGGTCCAGGAACAGGTATTTTTACTAAGAAATTAGTTGATAATACAAAAGATAATACAAAAATAATTTTAATTGAGATAAATAAAGAATTTTATCATAAACTAAATAAATTATATGGACATAAAGAAAATGTACTTATTCTTAATGAAAGTGCTGAAAATATAGATGAAATTTTAAAAAAACATAATATTAAAAAAGTTGATTACATAGTTTCAGGATTGCCATTTGCATCTTTACCAAAAGAAGTATCTGATAAAATTTTAACTAAAACAGCTAATATAATTGAAGATGATGGAGAGTTTATAACATTTCAATATTCTCTTGTTAAAAAGAAATTATTTGATAGATTTTTTGATCAAATTGCTACAGATAAAACTTATAGGAATATACCACCTGCATATGTTTTAAGATGTAGAAATTAATAATAAAAAAGAGATGCCAAAGGCATCTCTTTTATTGGTTAATCCATTCTACAACACCAGATGTGAATGAAGCACAATTTTCTTTAACAACTTCTGTTACAAAAATCATATCTTTTTCTTGCATTACAGATTTTATTTTTTTTGCGATTTCATTAGCAGAAACTTCTGTTTTAACAAGATAGCAGTCAGGCATAAGGTTAGCCCAAGCACCAAGTTCTTTAATTTGACCGATTATATCTCTATCATCTCTATGTTCATGATCATGATGCTCGTGGTGATCTGAACCACATCCACATGAATGCATTTCTTCTTTTAAATAGTAATTAATTATATAAACTTTCATATAAAATACTCCTTTTTTCTGTTTAAGATAATCATATAACATATTTAAGTTAAAAGCTAGTGAATTATTTAAAGTATTTTTTAATAAAGATATAAAATATTGTTTTTTATAGTATAATTGTAAAAAAAAGAATTTAGGGGGAACATTTTATGGGATTATATGATAAACTTATGGGAAAAGGAAGTATGATAACAGATTCAAGAATTTTAGATGAATATTTACTTCCTAATGAACAGATAATTATGGGATTTAAATTTATAAGAGATTCTATTGTTTTAACTACGCTTGGAATATACATGATAGATGTACAAGGAATGACAGGAAAGAAGGTAGAAGTTAAATTTATACCAGGAAAAGCTATTTCAAATGTATCTTTTGAAACAGCAGGAACTTTTGATTTAGATGTTGATATTAAAATAGGAGTTCAAAATAACACTGCTATAGGAGCTAATGGTGTACCTTACAATGCACCAATTTCATTTAAGGTTCCATCAGCACAATCAAATGATGCAAAACAAATTGTTAAATTAGTTAAACAGTATTATTTATGTTAATTTAATTAAGTAAACTTAAGGGATATAAAAAGAAATTAATGCTTAGATCTAAATATTATTTATGAGCATTATAAGTTTTTTATATCCCTGTTTTAGTATTTAAATTTAATAAAAGTTACATTTTGAGCAACAAGAAGGTATGGTAGACTCACAAGAACAATATTTAAGTGTATCTTTAAGTGTCCCTTTAAATCCAGCATTTACATTATCAATGCTTTGATTAGTTAATGAAATTGAAGCAGTGTTAGTGCTAGGTTCAAATTTAGAGCCATAATAAGTAGTATTTAGTGAGGTTAGATTTAATCCATTTATTGAATTTATTACAATAGTATAATTTCCTGGTTTAAGATTTTTAAATTCATAGTATCCAGTTACTAAAATACCACTAAGTGTTGAGGTAATTAAAGTTGAATTTTGGTACAAGTCAATAGTAGCATTATTAAGCAAAGCTTCATTTACATTAAGAACTCCATCACTATTACAATCATAGAAAACAAAGCCAGAAATATTAAATAAATTTAGTATACAAATACCAGCATTTATAATTTGATGAATGTTAGTTTTATCAAGAGTGAATAATAAGCTTGTATCAGAATTTTCAAGAATATTAGATTTTATAGTAGCATCATTTCCTATATCATATAAAGTTGAGGAGTAATTGTTAGGATAATATATTTTTATAAAATAACTATCCTTGGGGAGATTGTTGAAACTATAGGAACCATTTATGTCTGTAGTAGTAAAATCGAAAGGCAATGATATAGTAGAGCTTGAAAAAATAGCGATTGTAATGTTTTCTAGCAAAATATCAGATAAATTATCAAAAAGACCATTCTTATTTAAATCCTTAAAAACTATTCCAGAAACATTAAAACATAGTATATCAATTTTATAGTCCTCAACTTCACCATCAGATGCAAATCCAAGTGAACGAGTATCTTCTTGAGATGAAAGTCCATTTGAATTTATTAATGTATCTGTAGTTATACGAAGTCTAAGAAAGGTATGACTAGCACAACGACAGTAAGTTTTTAAAGGAAGTTTAAGTGATATATTTTGTAAGGCGTTATTAGAAAAAGAAGGAATACTTGTAACAAGAGCTTCTGAAAGCTCAAAGATTCCGTTTAAATTAGAATCAATCCAAGCATATATATAAGCTACTTTACCTGTATTATTAATATATGAAAGTGGTAAGGTATAAAAATTAGAGCCGTACTCAATCGGTTCTAATGGTAAGGTAAGAGAGTCATCAAGGTCACCAGTAGCAGTAGCATTTTGTAACGCATCAATTTCAAAAGTAGTACTCGAACCGAGGAAAAGAGTATTTGTAATTGCATGTCTTGGACCATTATTAGCTAAGAGTGTAGAATAGTTATTTGTATAGTTAGTGGAATCAGTATCAGGAGCATCTCCAAAGTCTAATGCATCTCCAAAATTAACAATATAATCTTCAACTTCACCATTACTTGCTGGACCTATGCTTCTAGTATCTTCAGCAAGTGGAAGAGCAGAATTAAAATTTAGTAAAGAATCAGTAGTGATACGAATTCTTAAAAATGAAGTCCCAAACACAGGTGAAATAGGATTATTAAAAGTTAAGGTAATGTTTTGTAGATTTGATAAACTAGGAATAGTAGCAAAAATACCTTCATTAGTTTGAAAAATACCATCTTTATTATAATCAATCCATGCATAAAGGTTAGCAGAAGAACCAGTTGTGTTAGTAACAGGGATTGTTAAACTATAAGTAGGTAGATAAGTGTTTATAGATATAGAAGAAGAAAAAGCGTCATCTGTATCACCAGTAGCATTGAAGTTTTGAAGGGCATCATTTTCGCTAGTTATAGAGGAGCCTATAAATAAATTATTGATAATTTGATGTCTTGGACCATTATTGATTAAAAGTGTAGAGTAATTTCCAGAACTATTAAAACTGCTTATATCAGGAGCATCTCCAAAATCTAAATTTAAAGTAGAATAAGGACAGTTAGCACCATCACTTTTAATATTAGAAAAATTTTGAGAAAATAATTCGCTAGAAGCAGGGTTTTGAAGTGTGTTGATACGATATATTTTGCCTGTTGAATCATTAATTGCATAGATATAATTATCTAATGAAGAGTATAAAGAGCTATAACTTCCAGATGCAATATTTAAAATATTAATTAAGGATGTGAACCCAGTAAGTGGATTTATACGGACAAGTTTATTTGTATCAGAAGTTATTGAATAAAGATATCCGTCATTTAAATTAAAAGCCCAATCTTCAAAATTAAGTTGCTTAGTCATTTGTGTACCATAAGGAATTTGTTGAAGGGAGAATGAAGTGGCAGGATCAAGAAGTTTTTTAAAGTTAGGTGAAGTTGTATCAACATCAATTACATAGTAGGTATCACTTGAGTTATTTCTTATAAAAAGACGACCTTTTTCATCTACAGCACCAGTTTCAAAATCAATAATAGGTAAATTAGGTATACTGCCATAATTTACAGAATTGCCCAAAGAGTCTATTACATATAAATTAGATGTTCCAACTTCTATACCATATATAAGGTTATCTATAGGATTAAAGCCAATAGCATTTATTTCAGCACCTAAATCAGATTTTATAGATACGGATAAACCTGTAACTAAATTTATTTGAAAAAAACTACTATTAGCATTTACACTAGTAACAGCAACTCTATAAGCAGAAGAATCGCAAATAAAAGGTTTTAAAATAATTGTTTGAACTTTATTACTTGTAATTTGAGGTGAGGTTGCACCACCATATTTAAAAGATAAAGTTCCGGTATTATAAATGATATTAGGAGTTGGCATATTATTTATCAAAACATTAAAACTTACAGTAGCACTAGCACCTGTAATTAAATTAGGTATAGGGATACCTGATAAAGGAGTAACTAAAGGCAGTGATGTAGAATTTACTTTTACAGTACCAATAATAAAAGTAGCTTCTGCTTGCAAAGTATCTGTTAGAATATTTGAAGTTATTGTAACATTACTATTATTAGTTATATTAAAAGAATAAGTTAAGGTATTTCCAATATTTTCAATGCTTTTATCAACAGATTTAACTAAGGATACATCTAAATAAACAGAGTTTGTAGTTAGACCGACGGTATTTATCATATATCCATCACCTTGAGAAAAAAGTCTTAAAGCAGCACTAGTTTGGGAATTAGTCATTAATGATGATGTATTAATAGTTGTTATGTCCCAACCATGTCTAGAAGCGGAGGTATTAGTTCCGGTAGAAGCAATGTTATTATTTAAGCCAAAAGTCCCAGAGGTATCTAAAGTTCCATTTACATTATTTATCTGTCCAGCAAAAAAATTATTAGATGGATTATTAGGGCCAGAAAGATTTGTTAAATTTGAAAAAGTGGTACCAAAAGAAACTTGGTCACCAACAATATTTCCATCACCTTCTTGCGTACTTAAAAATAATTTAGAATTGATAGTTCCGGTAGGAAGAGTTTCAAACCCTGATATAGTAAGATCCGTGTTGTTAGAAATAGTTATATTATTTGCACCAATATATAAATAAGCATTTGTAAATTCTTCTAGAGAGTTTTTATATATAACAGCTAATGTCCAACCAAGATGGTTAGTTCTTGATGTATAGTTACTAATTTTTTCAATTAATCCAGGGACTTGCTGAACAGAATAGGTTCCAGAACCACCATTGTTTTGAACAATAGTTGTAACATCGGCACTTCGAATATACCAGCTAAAACTTCCGAATGAAGGATTAGTAAAGCTATGTTCTTGGGCAGTTATAGACGTTGGAGTTACAGGTATACCATTGAAAAGAATTGAATTATTAATCAAATTAAAAATAGATTTAGAAGATGGAGGTTCTGCAGGATTTATAGTTGAGGTATAGTTAAAGGCATATAATCCACCCCAAATTAACTCAGCACGAATAACTGTACTTCCAATAGGAAGATTAAGAGTTGCTGAAGAACCATTTTTTAAATAATCTAAAGTTGTTCCATTAGGGAACGTATTAACTTTATTAGATAAATCTAGAGAAGTAAATACACCAAGATTTCCCTCAGTACCAGGTTCAAGAGCATTTGTTGATTGGCTAAGACCTAGTGAATTTCCAGTAAAACGCATATTACCTTTTAATGTAGTTGAATATCTTAAAATTAAAGCCATTTTTAATTCCTTTCAAAAATTTTATTAATTTAATATATAATATGTAAAATTTAAATCTTTGTTAGCAAAAAAAACTATCTTTAACTTAAGTTAAGATAGTTTAAAAGTTTAGTAAATTAACATTTATCTGATTTAGATACACAAAGGGTACAAGAATTTGAAGTGCAGTATTTATTAAATGCATTTATATTGCCACTAAAACCAATAAACATATTATTGATATTCGTATTTGTAAGTGAAACTAAAATTTCGCCTAAGTCAGGATCTATTTTAGAACCATTACTACTAGTATTTTGTACTACAAAAGATAAATCTGAAGGGCTAACAACTTTAATTATATAGTTTTGAGGTAAAAGTTTTGTAAATTCATAATATCCATTACTTGAATTTAATCCGCTAATAGTAGAGGTTAATTCATTATGATTTTCATCAAGTAAATAAATACTGACACCGTTAATAAGAGAGTCAGCAGAATTGAGTATTGAATCGCTATTACAGTCAAAAAATGTTATTCCGGAAATTGATAAAAAAATATTTTTTTTAACACCAATATTGAGAGTGATTATGTCATTTTCACAGCATTTTAGTTGTTTAGAACATGATGTAAATGGATTAATGTGTGATTGAATAAGAGTATTAGTTCCAACAAAGCTTAAGACTAAACTATAAGTAGAAGGTATAAGAGCTTTTATTAAATATGTTTTTGCTGAATCAAGGCTGGTAAAAGAATAATTACCATTAATATCTGTAGTTGTGAAAGCAATTGGAACTGATACGTTTTCTAAAGAATAAAGAAAAACATCAAGTCCACTAAGAACGGTATCATTAGAGTCAAAAATATTATTATCATTGTGATCAATCCAAGCGAACCCTACAATCGAACAACTCATATAAATCTCCTTTTAAACAATGTAAGTTTTAGTGATATTACAAGAATTTTTTGCATTAGTATATAAAAGTTTTTGGTTTTTAGAATTGAGGTAAACTTCAAAAACTCTAGAACAATTACATTTAGAAAAATAAATTTTGATTTTTTCAAGAAAATATATACCATTACATATATGTTGTGCATAAGTAGTATTTTCGCAAGTTGAATTATAAACTTTAGGCGGATTTAAATCATCTATGCAACATTGTTGTGTGTTAGGTATAGATCTAGTGCAAAAATCTTTGATAGGTTTTGCAGATATAGAAGGTTTAGTAGAACAAGGCGTATCAAAAATATCTATATGAGGATTTGGAATATAGCTTTCATCTAAAGAATTGACAGAATCAATTAATTTACTTAAAGAGCAAGCACGATTACTATAAGAGAGCAGTAAGGTGCTAAATAAATTTATTTTTTTTTGTGCATCTTCAATTGTGTCTAATTCACATGGAAAAATACAACTGAAAAGTTTAGAGGCACATTCAGAAATATTAGCTTCAGAATCTAAAATAGATTCTAAAGAAGTTTGAATATCAGCTATATCAGCACAGCAATCACATTGATTAGAGTAAGAATTACAAGTGCAAGGATTACAAAAGCATTTTCCACAATAATTAGATTCTTTACAGTTAGTATTTTTCATATTAAATCACCTCATAATATTTTGATAGGACAAAAAGTCCTATCAAAAATAAATGTTATTTTTTACAATCACAACTAAGTTTGCAAGGTAATATATTATTGTCAGCAGCTAATTTTTTTGCAGAGGCTTGTAACACGCAAGCTATAGAATTTTCTTTGTTAGCATAGGCACCTAAAACAGAATTTAAAAGCACTAGTTTTTCAGAAAAATCAGCACCTGCTTTAACAATATCAATTACTCCACCAGTTGAACAAAAATATTGTGCCATACAATCTAATATACCAGCTTCAGCATCTATAATAGCTTGAACGGCAAGTTCATCAGCAAATTTATTGTCAGTTGTATTTGGTAAATAAGCCATAATAAAATCCTCCTTTTAAATTATTTACATGAATTACATGAAAAATCATCAGATGAAGCTGAAGATGGAGATGAAGGTGCTATAAGACCTTTTTCTACAACAATAATGTTAGCAGCAGCATTCAATATATTAGCAACTGTACATTCCTTAGTTGCCATAGAATTAAGAATATTTGAAATAATAGTAAGACGGTCAGTAGGTGTAATATATGAAGGTGAAGTAGGATCTAAAACAGTAGGGTCTAATAATTTAGTTACAAATTCAGAGCAAAATAAATCATTTAAACCCTGTAAAATAGAAGCTTCTGATGAAGCTATGTTATCAATAGCATCAGAAACCGAAAAAAGGTTGGTATCTCTCATAGGATAACTCATAAAATTTTCTCCTTAGTTAAATATAATTTTAGTATATAGTATTATCAAAAGAAAAGAAGTGTTACGAACTTTAAAAAAAACATAGTTATCTAAATGTAATAAAATTTAAATTTATTTGACTCTTATAATTATTAAATTTAATTATATGTTATTAAATATGTCGTTAATAATAATTGTTTTGATAATTATTATTAATGAAAAAAGATAAAAGCAAATGGTGAAATTTAATATAATTAAAATAAAGATTTAACCTATCATAAATACTAAATAATTCTAAATGTAGTAATTATAAGAAAGAGAGAGTAAAGTTATGAAGAAAGTAAAAATTTTAATTTCAATAGGTGTTATTGCAGCTGTTGTAGGAATTGGTGCTTATAGCGGATATAAAGCAGTAGGTGGCAATAAAAATATGATAAAAGTAGAAGAAAATACACTTTTAGCACAAGCAAGTAATTTAATTGGAATTAAATTAACTCCTGAAGAAGTTAGTTACAATAATCAAATAAACAAAATTCAGGATGAAAATGTTGAAAATACTGATTCACATATTAAAGTAACAAGTAATATGAAAACAACAACAAAACCTATAGAAATAGCTAATGGGTGTGTTATACCGCAGGGAACTTTTGAAGCACCTATATTATTACATGATGGGAATTATCATACAGATTATTTAATAACAGGTATGGTAACATCAGATCAAAATATACCTGTATATAATAATATTTTAGATGGTTCAGGACCAATAGAAACTTATCCAGCAGGAACTAATTTATTAGTAGTTGGATATGTTGATGGGTATTATATTTTAGGTTCAGGGGCAGGAGATGTTAATGGACTTGGATATAAGAGAGATACTTATGTTAATGCAAGTGATATGACTCTTATTCCAAATGAATCAAATTTATGTGCAATAACATTAGGTGAAATGCCATATACAGTAGATTTTGTACAAAACTCTAATAATAATCAATCTATGAAGCTTTATAAATATCCAACAGACTTATCACCAGTAGTAGGGGTAATAAATTCTAGTCAGTTGAGTGCAAATCCTAGCAATAATGAAGCTAAAGTAGTGAATACAGGAAATAAGATGCAAGATATTTCATTTGATGGAAAATCAGGATGGGTTTTAACATCAAACGAGTTCCCATTTAGATATGTATCAAGCACATATTCACCAAATAATGATGGAAATGATTAATATTTAACAAATAAGGAGTTTTAAAATGGGAAATTTAGATAACGATTTAGATAAGAATTTAGAAACGCGAAATAAAAAGAGTAAAAAAAGCAAAAAGAAAGTTATAATAACAGTTTTTATAGTAATAATTATTATCTTAGTAGGAGTAATTGGCGGTGGATATTATTATATTAATAATTCTTTAAACCAATTAAATAGAGTTAATATTGATACTAACAATCTAGGTATTAATAAGCAAATGGATGCAATCGATCAAGTGAAAGGAATCACTAATATAGTTATATTTGGAGTAGATGAGCCAAAAGGAACTCCAGGAAGATCAGATACTATAATGATAGCAACTATAAATCAAAACAATGATACATTAAAACTTACATCAATTATGAGAGATTCATATGTTAATATACCAGGATATGGTATGAATAAAATAAATGCAGCATATGCATTTGGTGGACCAACATTAGCATTAAAAACACTTAATGAAGATTATGGAATGAATCTTAAATATTATGTAACAGAAGACTTCACTACACTTCCTACACTTGTTACGATGTTACATGGAGTGACAGTTACTTTAACACAAGCTGAAGTAAATGCTATGGTTGCACCACAAAGTCAACTTAATTCTATATTCAATGCAAATGCTCCAATACTAACTAAACCAGGAACTTATACATTAGATGGTATACAAGCTATGGCTTATTCTAGAATAAGAGATGGTGTTGGTGGTGACTATGCTAGAACATATAGACAAAGACAAATGATGCAACAGCTTTATACTAAAATAAAAGCTTTACCAGTTACTGAAATTCCAGGGATGATTAATAAATTAATCCCAACAATACAAACTAATTTAACAAATGAACAAATTATGAGTATTGGTGAAGAAATATTACAGATGGGAGTTCCAACAATACAACAGGCTAGATTCCCACTTAATTCACAAAGTCATGGAGAGATGATAAGTGGTCAATGGTATCTTGTATTTAACCAACAAGCTACTACTGATGAATTGCATGATTTTATATATAAAAATCAAGCTATGCCAAATCCAGAATATGATAGTTAACTAAGAAAAAAACATCCTATGTTTTAAAATTTAAAACATAGGATGTTTTTATTATAGTTTAGAAAAATTTAATACTGCCTTTAAAAACAATATCTATATTATTTTCTTTTGTATATATATTTTCAACTTTTATTTGATGTATATTAGTAAAATGTAAGATTATGTTTCCATTAGTTTTATCAAATTGAATTATTGGATTATCAGTTAAATTATTAAAGATTAAATTTTTAGGTATTTCTATAAATCCTATATTTCCAGATACATAATGGAACATACCCATTCCGTCTTTTGCATAAGGTTCAAATATAAACCTTCCTTCGAATGGAATTCCTGCATATTGAAGAGTAACATAAATAACTATATTACCATTTACAATTTGAACTTGAATTCCTGTTACATATTTTTGTATTTCTGGACTTTGATTAACTGCATATATTGCAAGATTAGTAAGCTCTTGTGCACTAAACTGTGCATCAGAAGTTGCACTAATTCCACTAAGATCTAAATCTATATTATTAGGAACAAACTTTCTAGCTAGTTCTAGTTCATTTATTTGAACATTAGGATTAACTAATGTTGTTTTAGTCTTAGGTTTAAATGAAACAAAATAAGTTATCAATATTGCAATTATTAATACTAATATTATAGCTAAAATACTAAAAAATACTTTTTTACCTTTACTCAAAAATTTCACCCCATTTTTTAATGTTGATTTTTAATTTTAGGAGATACTACGCTTATTACTAAAGCTATAATAGCTATAGCTAAAAGTGATAAAAATACAAGATGTAGTCCAGAGTAGAATCCTTTTTCTATATCAAGCTGTGTAAAATGAAGAGGGTTTGATGCACTTCCAAGTAAGTTAGAAGTTACATTGTGAATTCCTTTATCATTAAAGTGTGCTGTGATTCCTCTATTTAATACAGAACCAAGAATACTAACACCAAGAGTTTGCCCTATTGTACGAATAAGGTTCATAGTTGATGTTGAAACTCCTTTTCTAGCATCTGAAACTGCTATCTGAGATATTATAATTGTTGAATTCATTATTCCACCAAATCCAAAACCTATTATAAGCATTGCTAATAATAAAATTATTATAGGTGTTGAAATATTTAAAAATGCAATAAAAATCATAGCAATACATATTAATATTGTTGAAAATATAATTGCATATTTAGCATCAAATTTCTTAAGGAATTTAGCAAGAATAAATGAACTTGTAAACCAAGAAATTGATATTGGTGCAAGGAATAATCCAGATATTATAGGACTATAACCAAGTACGTTTTGTGTATATAATGGCATATATGATTGTATTACGATTATAATAACTGCTACAAGGAAACCGATTATATTGGCAAAAACACTAACTTTATTAAATATATCAAATGGTATTATAGGTTCTTCAACAGTTCTTTCTACAAAGATAAATATTATAAATGAGACAATAGAAAGTATTAAACAACCAATAAGATATTCTTTATTTGTACTTTCAAGTGAAGCGAATAATAAAGCTACAATAGATACATTTAAGAATAAAGTACCAAAGTAGTCAATTTTAATTTTATGAGAATGTATTTCTTCATGGAAGTATTTACTTATCATGAAAATTCCAAGTAATCCAAATGGGATATTGACAAAGAATATCCAATGCCATGAAAGTTTTAAAAGTATAGCACCACCTATAAACGGTCCAAGAATACTAGCAACTCCCCAAATTGTACTAAGAAGACCTTGTATTTTAGCTCTTCCTGAGATATCGTATAAATCTCCGATAATTGTATATGTAAGTGTAATTATTGATCCAGCACCAAGACCTTGAATAGCTCTTGAAATAATAAGTTGAACCATAGATTGTGATAAACCACTAAGTAGTGTTCCAACTAAGAAGATTATAATACCTGTTATGAGTACTTTTTTTCTTCCAAGTAAGTCAGACAGTTTTCCATATATAGGAGTAGAAACTGCTGATGTTAAAAGATAAGCAGAGAAAACCCAACTTATTAATTTATAACTATTTAAGTCTCTTGCGATTGTTGGCATTGCAGTACTAACTACAGTACCTTCAAAAGCGGCAAGAAACATAGTAAGCATTAATGCAATCACTATTTTAGTTTTATTATTTTTCATATTTCCTCCTTTGTTTTTTATGTCTAAACAATGTATTATATAGATATAAAGTGTCAGGAATATGGCGAAATAAAAATAAAAATATATATAATTTTAAAATAAATGAAAAAAATAAAAATTATCATGAAAAGATATTGTTTTATGAAATTTAAATTTGTATTATATTTTTTAAATAGAGCTTTAAGGAGAGGAAAAATGAGTGTTACAATAAAAGATGTTGCGAAAGAAGCCAATGTTTCTACATCAACAGTATCTAGGGTATTATCGGATAATACATCAATAAGTGAAGAAACGAAGCAAAGAGTAAGAGAAGCAGTAGAAAAATTAAATTATAAACCTAATTTATTAGCAAGAAGTTTAGTAAGTAAAAAAAATAAAATGATAGGTGTTGTTGTTCCTAATGATGGAAATGAAATAATGAGCAATAACTTTTTTGTATCGCTTATGAAAGGAATAAGTCTTTGTGCACAGAAAAAAGGATATTATGTAAGTTATTCTTTTAGTGAAGATGAAGATGATTCTAAAGCAATAAGAGAAATGTATAAAAGTGGTCTTATTGACGGAATATGCATATTAAGAAGTAAGGAAGAGGATGATGTAGTTAAGGAACTTAATGAAAGTAAATTTCCTTTTGTATTAATCGGAAGATGTAATGAAACTGAAAATGTCTTATGGGTGGATAATGATAATTTTAAAATAAGCTTTGATGTTGTTCAAGAGATGATAGAAAAAGGGAAAAAAAATATATTGTTTTTGGGAGCTAAAGAAGAATGGAATGTTTCGAAAGATAGATTAAAAGGTTATAAAATGGCATTTGAAATGAATAGTATCCCTTTGAAAAAAGAACTTATGATACAAGGGAGTTCATATAGTAAAAAAGTAGGGTATGAGATGATTAAAAAAATAGATAATTTGGGAATAAAAATAGATGGCATATTTGCAGCAGATGATTTGCTTGCAATTGGAGCATTAGAAT
>JBOGAY010000296.1:0-4891 GCA_051655925.1 Sarcina sp.
TATTATGATTTATTTTATCTTTTTCAAATAGTTTAGAATTTTGTAAAAGTGAATCATAAATATCAATATACTCTTTTATTAACTCTTTAAAATTAGTATTTTTTAAAATAGTTAATGTTTTTTGATTAAATAATTCTGAATATTTAAAATCAAATTCAGAAGGAAAATTTATTTCTTTATATGAATCAAATATTTCTAAAATTTTAGTTGCATTTAATTGAACTTTCCAAAAATTAAAAAATTCTTTTTCTAAAGAGAGTTTTGATCCTCCAAATTTTGAAATAAGTTTTTTTATGAAGTTGGAATACGTTAAATTTATTTCTTCCATTAATTCTTCATATTCTTTTTTTAAATCATCTTTTACTAACAATTTTGAAATATTTTCTGTTATTTTATCTTCATATGAAGTTATAACTAAAATATCTTTGCTTAAAATATTATTTCCATCAACTTTAATATCAAAAATTCCATTTTTTCCTGTTAATTGATCTAGTGGCTTCTTCTCTAGTGAAACTTGTTTAAAAGTTTTTGTAAAAGATGTTTTCATAGTTCCATTTGGTGCATAAATAAGAGATGCATTTTTTTTTGAAAAATCAAAATAGTGCTCTAATAAATTTATTCCGTAACAATTTTGAAATTTAATATATAATTCTTTCAATTCTATTCCCCCTTATTTTAAAATATATTCTTTTCTCTCCTTCATTTTCTCCATCAACTTAGCTTGAATTTCAGCTACTTTATTTAATTGAGTCTCCTTTTTTCTAAGAGCTTTCAACTCCTCTATCTCTTTATTTAAAGCCTCTAGTTTTTCTATGTTGCTAGTGTCTATATTGGAATCTATTTTTAGATTTTTAGATAGATTATATATTTTTACTTTTTCTAATATACTTTCGTAGAATAACTTTAAATTAATTGAATTAAAATTTTTATAAAGAAGCTCCTTTAAATACTCTTCATCATTATTTATCCATAAACTATTTTGCAGTTCCTCCACTTTAAGGGTATTTTCTGTAATCTCCTTTTTAGCTAAAGAGATTAATATCTCATTTTTGAATCCCAAGATTATAACAGTTCCTTTAGGAATAAGTTGATGCAGCAACTTTGAAACCGTATTTTCTTTCCCCTTCTCCTTTAATTCCACTTTTAAAAAGTTAATCTCTTCATAACGCTCTTTACTATCTACATAACTTTCAATATTTGTATTTTTATAATTTAATATATATTGAAGTCTTATTCTTTCAACGTTTTCTATAAATATTCTTTTTAATTTTTCATCTGCATCTGCAACTTTATAGATTATCTCTTTAGGTACAATTTTATCTACTTTCCATTCTTTAGGAAAATTGAATATCTCCATATCTATCTCCCCCTATTTTATAACTAAAAATGATATTAATTCAAAATCATCCATGTTTTGGATTGAGTTATTTAGGCTAGTTTCCCCAAAACTAAATAAACTTTCTAATCCTTTTTCCTCTTCTTTTCCAACTATATTTTCAACAGTTTTTTCTAAAAAATCAGTAAATTTTCTCATGTCTTTAGCTTCGTTAGTTTCAGTATTAAATTGAGCTATTAATTCAGAATAAACTTTATTTTCTCCGCTACAAACTTTTTTGTAAAGATCTAAGATTTTTTTACTCTGTATGAAATTTAAAAGAACCTCTCCATTATCCTTTATATAAACTAGAAAATATGGATTTAAAGGATTGTGTTCACTTGGCTTTATCTCTTGGTTAGTTTGCTTTAAACAGAAGATAACTCCTCTTTCAGCTTCATCTATATTGCTTTTAGCAATTGCATACATACCAGTTGAAGCAGTTTCTAAAACTTCTTTATGTTTTTTCATATAATTAACCAAATCCATTTTAAAATCATTGAAGGTTAAGTCAGTTATAGAGATTCCACCACTTATATCTTCTAAATCAACAACTTGCTCTTGAAGTTGGTGTAGCTGCTTCTTTCTATAATCCAAGTCATTCATATTCTCACTGTCAGTTATTATATTTTCCTCTCCAGTAGCAGACATATCTAACATTACCATTCTTCCACTAACTCTAGCTTCTAAGTTTATATATTCATCTAACTCCATATTAGGCCAAAAATTAACAAGTTGAATAATATCATTTTTAGATCCAATTCTATCTATTCTTCCAAACCTTTGAATAATACGAACAGGATTCCAGTGAATATCATAATTAACTAAGTAATCACAATCTTGTAAGTTTTGTCCCTCTGAAATACAATCAGTTGCTATTAAAATATCAATCTCCGGTAAATTAGATTCTCCTCTCTCTTTAGATTTTGGAGAAAAGTTAGTTAGTATCGTATTAAATTCATTTCTAATGCCTTTTAATGTTGTTTTAGGATTGTCACTTCCTACAACAAGAGCAGAATGAACACCAAAATTTTCTAAAGAATATTTAGAAAGATGCTCATATAAATATTTAGCTGTATCAGCAAAAGCAGTAAATACAATCACTTTTTTATTGCCATCATTTATTGGATTCTTAATTTTATTTTCAATTAACTTTTTAAGTTCTTGAAGCTTTTTATCTCTATTATACTTTATATGAAATGCCTCTTTTAAAACTCTTTCAAGAATCTCTTTATCTTTTTCTAGTTCAGATCTCCATCTTATTTGGTCAATATCTTTTAAAAGAACTTTAACTTTCTTACTTCCTATTAAAACTCCATCTAATCTATTATCATCTATATCAATCTCTTCGATATCAAAGTCTTCTTCAATATCTTCACAATTATCAAGCTTCTTTAAAGCTAAATCTATATTTTGAAGAAGTTTTGAAACTGTTAACCCAAAAGAATGAATAGAACTTTCCATTCTTTTTAAGATATTTATTCTCATTAGATGCACTAAACTTTCCTCTCTGTCCACTTGCTTAAATACAGACTTTCCAGTTTTAGTATCATATTTTTTGCTATACTCATCTAGTTTACTAGGAAGAACATATTTTATTGGAGAATAGATAGCTAAATTTAAACTTCTAATTAATCTATTTAACTCAGGAAGAGGTATAAACTCATTTAATGTATCAATATCTGATTTTATATTAAGAGGTTTTAATCTTTCTGGAAATTTACCAATACTTGATGTATCATAATACTTTTGAATGTGCTTTCTAGATCTAGCAATAGTAAGCATATCTAAAAGCTTAAAGTAATCCATCTCTAAAAGTTCTAAAAGAGTTTCTAGTTTTTTCTTCTCTTCAGGTAAATCAGACCATTTATTAAAAGCCATTTGAGCTTTTCTTAAAGTTTGTTCTATACTTTTTATTCCATGAATATTTAAAGCTGTATCATCTCCTTCTGTAGCAAAGGCAATTTGATTTTTCAAATCATTCATTTTATTATTTACAGGAGTGGCAGATAGCATCAGTACTTTTGTTTTAATACCTTTTTTTATTATTTGATTAAGAAGTCTTGAATATCTTGTTTCTTTATCATCTTTTTTATTATTATTATTTCTAAAATTATGAGACTCATCTATAACAATTAAGTCATAATTTTCCCAATAAATTTTTTCTAAATTTATTTCTCCACTATGTCCAGAGTATCTAGATAAATCTGTATGATTTAAAACATCATAATTAAGTCTATCTTTTTCTAAAACATTATCTTTTCTATTTCCTTTGTATGTTAGCCAGTTCTCTCTTAGTTTTTTAGGACATAATACAAGAATCCTGTTGTTTCTGGACTCATAATATTTTATAACTGCAAGAGCTTCAAAAGTTTTACCAAGTCCAACTGAATCAGCTAAGATACAACCGTTATATTTTTCTAGTTTATCTATTGCTCCTAAAACTCCATCTTTTTGGAAATTGTATAGTTTATTCCAAACAACACTTTCTTTAAATCCAGTTTTACTTTTTACAATATCCTCTTCACTTAGATTATCTAGGTAATCTTTAAAAATATTGTAAAGAGTAACAAAATAAATAAATTCTGAAGTATTTTCTTTATAAACTCCTTCTAAAGTTTGAAGTAGTGATTCCTTTACATCTTTAACTCTTGAAGTGTCATTCCAAAACATATTAAATTGGTTAACCATTTGAGAGGTATACATACTATTTTTAACATATGTATTCATTTCAGGCTTAGATGATGCTACTAATCCAAGTCCTCCAGAAGTAAAATCAGAGCTTCCAAAAATACAAGAGCTTTCCTGTTTTTTATTCTCCATCAAATACATCTTTTGTGGTAAAGAATACTCTTCATCATAAGCTCTAACTTCTACCTTATTTCTAATCCAATCTGCACACTCTTTAGCTATTTCAGATTGTTTAAGTTCATTTTTAAGGCTCATTTCATATCTATCCCCAGCTAATCCTCTTTCGTAACTTCCGCTTAATTTAAACTCTCTATTTATATTTTTTTTATCTTTTATAAAAGTTGGTTCAGAAAAAAGTAATCTTAAACCATCTATTTTTTGTAATTCTTTTCTTAAATGCTCGTAGGCATAAATAGTAAAATATGCTGATATTATTGAAACTTTCGTTCCTTTTCTCAAATCCTCTTTTAATTTATCAATAACTCGCCCTTGAGTTTTATTATCCAAAAATTCCATAATTATCTCCCCTGATAACATTTAAATTTATACTTTTATTTATTATTGTACCATAAAATAACGTCAAAAACATCCTTAAATCAAAAAAACAAGAGCTTTTAAAACTCTTGTTTTCATTGGATTTAATGTTGCATATTCTATACAAAAATACCTTTATTCTAAAACTTCTAAATTCTTTCTAAAGTTTTATCCCTTTTTCAAAATTACATTAAGCCATCTTTCTTTTTCTCTTCCAGGCCTAACATCTCCAGTTTCAAAAGTTTCATAATAACAAAACTCTAAATCTTTTATTAAATCTAAAAATTTATC
>JBOGAY010000297.1:0-3421 GCA_051655925.1 Sarcina sp.
ATTTAAAAAAATTAGCAATGTGGAAGTTTGGAAAAGACTTCCTCAACACAAATTTCTACAAAAATAACTCAAAATTTATAAAAATAAAAAAAATGGCTATCAAATATTATTATTCGATAGCCATTTGTCTACAACCTGAGGGATGGCTAAAAAGCCATCCCTTTTTATATATTTATATTCTAAAAGCTCTATAGTAGTTATTATCCTTAAAACCAAACAGTCTTAAATCTACACTTGTGTACTCCCCAGGAAAAAATAGCAATACCTTTGTATGATCAAATATGTTTTGTAAATTATTAAGAACTGTGTGAGTTCTTACAATAGGATAAACTTTTCCTATTCCAGTTATTACAACTAAGTTTTTCCCTCTACTTTTTTCCTCTATGTACTTTATAATAATCTCTGAGTTAAAACTTTTCTTTAGTCTCTCATATAAAAACTGAGTTCCCTTTTTCTCTTCTAGTACAAAAGATTTATCTAAAATATTATCGTTTCTCATACTCTCTAATAGTAGCTCAAAAAGATCTATTTCCACTGCATTTAATCTATTATCCTCTGAAAACTCTGGTAGAAATGTATTTTTTACAAAATGTCTAATCAAAATCTCCTCTTTAGGATCATAATCAAAAATATAGAATGGAACTTCATTTGCAAGTCCTCTATTGTTATAAAATTCATCACTTGAAACTTTTTTTACTAAATTTTTTAATCTCTCATTTATATTTTCCATCTCTCCACCTATCAATAAAGCATAGCTTTAACTACGCTTCTATTGCCCTCTTTTTTCATCTCATCTATTATTTCAGATAGGATTACAGGTCTAACTATCTTATATAGTTTCTCCTCCTCCTTATATAAATAGCCACCTTCACTAAAAAAGTTTTTGATTTTTACTATCATTTTTTTCTTTCCAGACTCGCTCCATTTTTCAACTACTTCAGATTGCTCAGCTTTTAAATTCATAAAAGCTACAATATCACTCTCTTTTAAATAGTAGTCATAATGTCTATACTTGTCACCAATAACCTCATCTAGAAACTCTAAAAGAAATCTCTCTGCACATAATATAGTATACAGAGTTATAAATCTCCCTGTATTTGAGTCACCATTTACTAATTGATACATTAACTCCTCTGTTAGGTGCTTCACTCTTTTATTTATAGCCAAAAATTTCTTTTGAAAGTTACTTTCACTTGTACAGTCAAGAATATCCTCCTCTTTAAATACCTCTCTCATATTCTCTAGATTAGGATTTCTCATTAGATATCTTGCTGCATTTTTTAACTCTTGATAATAGAAATTTTCTCCTGTTATCGCTTTATACTCCATTTTTTACCTCTTTTCATCATTAATTATTACATGAAACCGAGAGCTTTTTGAACTGCGTCTATTGGATCTTGATAGAATATTGGTTGTACGTCTGCTAATATATCTGGAGGTAAAGTTGCTAAATCTACAGCATTTAAAATAGGGATTAACGCTTTTTTAGCTCCAGCTTCCCTTGCTATTTGCAAAGTATTAGCTAGCTCAGATACTTTTATTATACTTCCAGATAATGCCATATCTCCTAAAACTACAGTTTGAGATAAAACCTGTCTATTTAAGGCACTTGAGCACATTGCAATAAAGCCACCAAGTGTAAGATTTTCTGAAACTCCTACATTTTTTTCATCTACAACAGTTAAATAAAACTCTTTTTCAGATATATTAATAGCTCCACTAACTCTTTTAGAATTTATTTTCAGATAATTAAAAGAGTTTTCAAAGCTCTTTCTATATTTATTATCTGCAACTGTTATTCTACCTCTTCCTGAAGAGATCTGTCCCTCTATTTTATATAGTCCCAGTGTATTGTTCATTGATGTCCCAATTGTATAAAGAGATCCATCTTTTAAAGGTCCCTCAGGTATAAGCTTACTGCCGCCTTGTTCATTTAGATTTACATAAGTTTCCTCTCCACTATCTCTATCTATATATGAAAAGTTTGTAGCAAAGAACTCCATTCCTGCCATCTTTTTAAGCTGTTCTTTAACTCTTCTTCTATAAGCTAAAGCTTTTACCAACACCTCTTCTACATCCTCTTTTGTAAACTCTCCATGAGGGTAAAGTAGCTTTATAAGTGCTGAAACTGTTTTTCTAACTCCTATTGTATCCCTTTGATTTAAATCTCTACCCAATATGAAGAATCTATCTAAAGCATCTCCATATGATGTTTTTCTTAACTCTCTAAAAATCTCTGCCATATAGTCCACTATAAATCCATACTCTTTAGTAAAAGATGCAGGACTTAATTTAGGAATCTCCCATCCTGGAACATAGCTATGCATTCTATCAAAAAAAGCCGAGTCATTATTCATCTCAGGTGGAAAATCTATAAGAAGATGTGATGTTTTTACCAATACATCTATACTTTGATTGACATTTCCTACAAAAACCATAGATGCATTTGCATTTTTCTCCTCTTTACCCCTTGCAAAAGATCCACTTGCCATAAAGTCCTTCATAATCTGAATACCATCTTTATCTTTAAACTTTATTCCGGCTATTTCATCAAAAGCAACTACATCCCAATACCCAACAAGCCCAATCTGTTTTTTTGCCATATTATAAAATAGATTAGCTACCGTTGTTTGCCCACCAGATAGTAAGATAGAGTTTGGACTTATCTCTTTATATATGTATGATTTACCTGTTCCTCTTGGACCTAACTCACACATATTATAATTATTTTCCACTAAAGGTGCCATTCTTCCAAGCATATGCCACTTTGCTTCCTCACTAAAGAAATCTGGTTCCATTCCTGTAGATCTTAAAATAAACTTTATCCACTCCTCTTTGGAGAATTTTCTTCTTCCTTCATATACCTCATTCATATTTAAGTTTGCTATCTGTATTGGCTTTAACTTTTCTAATTTAAAAGGTGTATCTCCCATAGATAACTCATCAAAATCATAGCTTAAAGTCAATATACACCATATTCCACCACATAATAACTTTTCATACTCTTTTATATATGCTCCTACAACATCTATACCTGCAACTCCTAAATTTGAAAGTTCACCTTCATATCTGTCTTTTTTTTCATTTAGCTTTACTGAAACCTTATCTATTACTGTATAACTTCCAATCTCTTTTATTTTAGATTTAACTTTTTCAGCTTCATCTGGTCTTACATAGTTTTCAGCTAGGATTTTTTTAACCTTCTCCATTCCCTCTGTTATACTATCCTCATCCACATTGTTACAGTACATTCCTAAAAGATATTCAAGAACATAGACAGGGACATTTGCCCCACCTTTTATCTTAGAAACTAAATCCTTTCTTACAATCTTTCCTTCAAAAGCTTCATTTGCAATTTTATTTATCTCCATTTTTTAACCCCTTAAAAATCAAATTCTGATGCTATACTTAAATTTACCTC
>JBOGAY010000298.1:0-23247 GCA_051655925.1 Sarcina sp.
TTGAGCTTCGTAATCCTCGAATTCACGAGAAAATGTATTTACAAAATAAAGATTTAAATAAAGTAGCTTAATTTCATCCATTTTTTGTAATTATTCGTGTCCACGGCATGGTTTGTTTGCTATACCCTTTTTTAAGAAAACTAAATTTCAACTTTTTACTTGACTATTATTAGCTGGTCTAAAATAAAACATATGTTTTTTATTATATAGGAAGAGAAGCAATAAAAATTATATTAGAGCTAATATTAATATAAAGTTAAATATTTCCTTTGAAACTATACATAATTATAGTTCATATTGTAAAAAAATAGGGCGTGTGATATTATTAGAATAGATTATAATACACTTAGAAATAATGTGGAGGTGCTGGGTTTGAGAACAGTTCTTATAGCTATAGAGTTTATACTTGCAATAATCATAATTGCCTCAATCTTAATGCAACCAAGTAAGGCAGATGCTTTAAGTGGTTTCATTCAAGGGAAAAGTGAAACTTTCTTCTCAAAGAATAAAGGGAAGACAAGAGAAGCTATGCTTATTAAAATTACAGTTGTGTCTATGATTATATTTGGAGTAATAACAATTGTACTTAATATGAAGCATTTATGGGCTTAATATGAGGGGCTAAGCGTGCAACTAAGAAGTTGTGCGTTTTTTTGCATATTAAATGAGATAATAAAATTTATAAATTTGAAAAATAGCGTTACATTAATTAATCATAACTACATAAAATATAGTGTGAAGATTTAGTTGGGTTAAAAAAGAGTGAAATATGAAAAATACAAAAGTTTATTATAAGATTATATCTATATATTAAAATCAGTAAATATGATACTATATAAGTAGTATCAAACGAGATTTTTTTGGCAAAAATTATAAGAAAAAGAAAAACAAATGAAATTAACGGAGGAATAACATGGGATTAAGAAAAGCTATCCTAGGTTTAATGGAAGAAGAAGCATATAAACCAATGGATATACAAGAGCTAGTTAAAATATTTAATATAAATCCTAGCGAATATAAAACATTTAAAAAATCAATTAGAGCAATGGTAAAAGAAGGTTTACTTGCTAGAGATGCAAAAGAAAAAATAGGACTTGCGACAAGAATGGGAATGGTTGCAGGAAAGTTACAGTTACATCAAAAAGGATATGGGTTTGTAATTCCTGATGAAGAAGGAAGAAAAGATGTATTCATACCTAAAAATAACATGGGAACTGCTATGAATGGTGATAAAGTATTAGCAAGAATACTAAAAGAAGATCAAGATGGTAGAAAGTGTGAAGGTGAAATAGTACAAATTATAGAAAGAGCAGTTAACGTTATTATAGGAAAGTATGAAGACAGTAGAAGCTTTGGATTTGTAATTCCAGATGATAAAAGAATGCTTAAAGATATATTTATATCAAAGAAAGATAGACATAAAGCCAAAAGTGGAGATATAGTTAAGGTTGAAATCACAAAATGGCCAGAGGCTAATAAAAAGCCGGAAGGTAAAATAGTTGAAGTTCTAGGACAAAAAGGTGATGCAGGACTTGATATATTATCTGTTATTAAAAGATATGCACTTCCAGAAGAGTTCCCAGAAGAGGTACTAGCCTGTGCAGAAAAAATACAAGAAGAAATACCAGAGAATGAAATTAAAAGAAGAACAGACTTCAGAGATTTAAGAATGGTTACAATAGATGGAGAAGATGCTAAAGATCTTGATGATGCTGTATCTATTGAAAGATTAGAAGGAGGGCTTTACAGATTAGGAGTTCATATAGCAGATGTAACTCACTATGTAAAAGAAGGAAGTCCACTTGATGAAGAAGCTATAAACAGAGCAACTTCAGTATACCTTGTTGATAGAGTTATACCAATGCTTCCAAGGAAATTATCAAATGGTATATGTTCATTAAATCCACATGTTGATAGATTAACACTTAGCTGTATGATGACTATCAATGAAAGTGGTAGAGTTATAAGTCACGAAGTTCATGAAAGTGTTATAAGAACAGATGAAAGAATGACTTATACAGATGTAACTAATATCTTAAAAGGTGATGAAGAGCTTAATAAAAGATATGATTATCTTGTAGATGATTTTAAGGCAATGCAAGAACTTGCTCTTATTTTAAATAAGAAAAGAATGAATAGAGGAGCTATTGATTTTGATTTTGCAGAATGTAAAATAATTCTTGATGAAAATGGTAAGGCAGTAGATATCAAACCTTATGAAAGAGGAATTTCAAATAGAATGATAGAAGAGTTCATGCTTATTTGTAATGAAACTATTTCAGAACATTTCTATTGGACTGGTGTACCATTTGTATATAGAATCCACGAAGATCCAGATACAGAAAAATTAGAAAAGTTTAAAGAGTTTGTATTTAATCTTGGATATACAATTAACTGGGGTAAAGAAATTAATCCTAAAGCAATAGCTGAGGTTATTGAAATGGTTAAAGGTAAAGATGAGGAAACTGTTGTAAGTACATTATTATTAAGATGTATGATGCAAGCTAAGTATTCAGAAGTACATGATGCACATTTTGGACTTGCAGCTGAGTATTATAGTCACTTTACTTCACCGATAAGAAGATATCCAGATCTTCAAATTCATAGAATTATCAAAGAGGCATTAAACGGTAAAATTGATGAAGCTAGAGCTAAAAAGTTATCAAAAATAGTTGCACATGCTGCAAAACAATCATCAGAGATGGAAAGAGTCGCACAAGAAGCAGAAAGAGAAGTTGATGATTTAAAGAAAGCTGAATATATGAAAGATAAAGTTGGTATGGAGTTTGATGGTATTATATCATCTGTAACATCATTTGGTGTGTTTGTACAACTTCCTAATACAGTAGAAGGACTTATTCATATAACTGATTTCAAAGATGATTATTATGTATTTGACGATGTTAGACTTTCACTTGTTGGAGAAAGAACAAAGAAAGTTCATCAATTAGGAGATAAGATTAAAATATTCTGTTCAAAAGTTGATGTAGATAATAGAGAAATTTTCTTTGGAATAGCAGAAGATAAATATATGAAAGAAGAAAGAGAAAGAAAGGAAGCCGAGGCTGCTATGCAAGACCTTGAAACTTCAATCGAAAAGTAGATTTTAAATAAGATGGTAAATCTTCGTAATCTTTAAGCAAAGACTTACAGTTTTACTATGTTTATGATAAAATGATATTAGTAAGCACATCTTAAATTAAATTTTAAGATGTGTTTAAATATATTCACGAGTAGGTGAGAATATGGCAAGAAAGAAAAGTGTTAATTCATTAGCAGAAAATAGAAAAGCAAGACATGATTACTTTGTAGAAGAATCAATGGAGGCAGGGCTAGCACTTGTTGGAACAGAAGTTAAATCAATAAGAGCAGGTAGAGCAAATCTTAAAGATTGTTATGCAGATATAGAGAATGGTGAAATATTTATTAAAAATATGCATATAAGCCCATATGAGCAGGGTAATATATTTAATGTAGACCCTCTTAGACATAGAAAATTACTTCTTCACAAAAGTGAAATAATGAGACTTGTAGGAATAGTTCAACAAGAAGGACTAACTTTAATACCTTTAAAATTATATTTAAAAGATGGAAGAGTTAAGGTTCAACTTGGTATCTGTAAGGGTAAAAAGAACTATGATAAAAGAGATTCAATGCTTGAAAAAGCTGCTAAAAGAGATATTGCAAGAGAGCTTAAAACAAGAAACAGATATTAAATTAAAAATATTTAGAAAAAGAGTGGTTATAATCTATGAATATAGAGTTATTAGCACTTTTTTTGTTTTTAACAAAAGTATTATGGAAAAAAGAGAGATAAAAAAGTTAAAATGTTGTAAACTAAATTAGAATAAATGTTTTTATAAAGCATTTTAGAATTAAAAGATTATAGTTACTAAAGAAAAAACAAAATATAGGAGGATTTGATGAACTTTAAGATAAGCAAGAAAGTGCAAACTATATTTAAAATAGTATTTGTTTCTATTGTATTTATTTTTGTTATAAGAGAATTTAGTCATATTTTAAAGGGTGTTAATCCACATTATCTAATAATGTATAAGGATAGGCTTACAGCTTTAAATCTTATAGTTATAGGGATTATAGGGATACTAGCTTTTTCACCTTTATCATTTTATGATTTTATTTTAAAGAAAAAAGTTGGAATTAGATTACCATATAGAAGGCTTTATAAATATTCATGGATTGCTAGTTCAGTTGCTAGTATCATGGGATTTGGTGGTGCTGCATCACTTGCTATAAAACAGCATTTTTATGGTGATCATGTAGATGATAAAAAATTGTTATTAAAAGAGATTAGTAAAATTATAGGACTTAATTTATCAGGGCTTGCAGGAATATGCCTTGCATACTTTGTAATAGACCACAAAGGTTTTTTAAGTCAGGGATGGGTTATGATACCTATGGCGTTATTTGCTATATATTTTCCTTGTCTAATTATATACTTTGTTTATAGATTTATTAAAACTAAGGATTTAACAGATTTTTTAGGCACATTAGCTATTATTGGAATGGCTATTTTAGAGTGGGCTACAACTATTGTATTAATTTATGTAATATTGAAAATCACTGGAGGAAATCTTGCGTTTGCAGACTTTTTACCTATATATATAACTTCAGCTGTTATAGGAATGGTTAGTATGATTCCTGGCGGAGTTGGAACTTTTGATTTAGCATTTATTACAGGACTTGAAGCACTTGGAATACCAATAGCACAAGCACTTATAGTAACATTACTTTATAGAATAAGTTATTACATAGTTCCACTAGTTATTGGGGTTATTTTATATGGATATGATTTTAGTAAAATGGTTAATGAAAGATATAATAATCTTCCTAATCAAATATTATCATTGTTTGCATATAAATTTTTAAGACTTATGGTATTTTTAACAGGAATTACAATGCTTTTAACAGGAATAAATGAAAGATTATTATTAAAGATTAGACTATTTGGAAAATTATTTGGAACAAATACTTTAGGATTTTCTAATGATTTAAGTATTCTTGTAGGGTTTTTATGTATTGTAGCAACTTGTATGTTAAGATATAAGACAAAAAATATATATAAAGCAACACTTGTACTTATTATTCTTGGTGTATTTACATTACTATCAAAAGGTTTTTACCCAGGAGAAATTATAATAAGTGTTGTAGCAGGATATATACTGTATAGTAGTAGAAGTACTTTTTATAGAGAAAGTTTTATAGTTAATTGGAAAAATACAATTAAAGATTCTATTTTACTACTTGGAACATTATTAGGTTATTATGCTGTTTTAGATTTTTATTTAAAATATACAAGAGGGCATTTAGAGAAGGCGCTGTTTAGACAATTAGGTGGAACTGCACTTTCTATGTTTATAATTGCAAGTATCATTTATATTATTATTTACTTTTTACATCTTGAACAAAGGTTTCCTAATAAAACATTTTATGATTATGAGGATGAGATAGATAAGGTAGTCAAAAGCTACAGAGGTAGTTCTTTAACACATTTAGTGTATTTAAGGGATAAATTTATTTATCTTAACAAGTCAAAAGATGTGATGTTCCAATATCAAACTTATCTAGATAAAATATTTGTTCTTGGGAATCCTATAGGAAATCCAGATAATATGTTTGAGGGAATTGAGGAATTTTATGAAATTGCTGATAGGTATGGATATACTATTGTTTTCTATCAAATAGAAGAGGATATGATTAAATATTTACACTCTCATGGATATGACTTTATGAAAATTGGTGAAGAGGCTATGATTGATGTTTCTAGCTTTGAGGTAGTAGGAAATAAAATGAAAAGTCTTAAAAAGTCAAGAAATAAAATGGTTAGTGAAGGATATACATTTGAAATGATTTATCCGCCATATTCAAAAGAGGTTATGGATAGACTTAAGGTAGTTTCAGATGATTGGCTTGATGGAAGATCCGAAAAAGGTTATTCAGTTGGATTCTTTGATGAGTATTACTTATCAAAAGAAGGAATAGGAATTGTTAAAAATGCAGAAGGTGAAATAGATGGATTTGCTAATATAATGAGTATGTATAATGGTAAAGAGAGTTTTTCAGTTGATCTTATGAGATTTACTAAGGAAGCCACAAGAGGAGTTATGGATTATATGTTCATAAATTTAATTGAAGTTGGTAAAGAAAAAGGTTATGAAAAGTTTAATATGGGAATGGCACCACTTGCAAATGTTGGTACATCTAAGTATGCTTTCTTAAGTGAAAAGATAGCTCTTCAAGTTTATGAATATGGGCAAGTGTTCTATTCATTTAAAGGACTTAGAAAGTTTAAAAATAAATATACAAGTAACTGGGAGCCAAGATACGTAGCATACAGAAGAAAAACATCTATTGTTTTTGCTATGATACAAGCAGCGCTTCTTGCTAAGAACGCTCATAGCGTTGGAGACTCATTAGTTACTAAAATTAAAAATGCATATTTTAATAATTAGTTAAAAATTTTGTTATATGAAGATTAAATCTTTTTTCTAGCAAAATAAGTTAATTTGTTATAAAATTAAGTAGACATTAAATATAGTTGAAAGGACTGAGCTATATGGAATTATTAAAAAAAATGATTATAGAAAAAGGTAGAATAGAAGATAATATTCTAAGAGTTGATGAATTTTTAAATCACCAAATGGATGTTAAATTAGTAGAAGAGATTGCTAAAGAGTTCAAAAAAAGATTTAAAGATGAGAAAATAGATAAAATTTTAACTGTAGAATCAACAGGAATAGCTCTTGCTGCATTTGTTGCTAAAGAATTTGGGTATCTTCCAATGGTATTTGGTAAAAAAGTAGATAGAGTACCAAGATATAAAGAAAATGAAGTTTATACATCAGAGATATATTCATTTACAAAGCAAACAACTTATAATGTTGTAGTTGATAAGAAGTTTATCAATGAAGGAGAGAGAATCCTTATTATAGATGATTTCTTAGCAAATGCTTGTGGAATATTTGGACTTTTAGACGTTGTAAAACAAGGTGGAGCAACTGTTGTTGGTGCTGGAATTGTTATAGAAAAAGGATTCCAAGATGGTAGAAAACACCTTGAAAATAAAGGAGTTAGAGTTGAGTCTCTAGCTATAATAGACAAAATAGAAAATGGAGAAGTTACTTTTAGATAATTAAAGTTTTCTTCAATAATATAAAAAATGAGTTAGGCACATGTTTGCTTAACTCATTTTTTATGTATTTAAATTATGTTGAAAAATTTATATAATGCATTGAGGGATTTTTGAAAAGTTTTAATAAATTATTAAAATTTACCAAATGAACATAATAACTTATTATTTAGTTATATAATAATATTAATATTTAAACTATATTGATATTATATTTAAACTTAATTTTCAAAATGATATAATATAATTTTAGAAGATAGTAGTTTAGTTAATTTGGGAGTATAAAATGTTTGAAAAATTAATAAGTAAAATATTCGTTAAATATATAGAGTTTGTTTGTGCAACAAGCAAAATAGTACTTAGCGATGATATGAAAAAAGGGAGCTTAAATAATTCTATAATTTCATCATGGCATTGTGATAGTTTTGCTATGAATTTTTTACTAAGAGAAGTTAGTAAAAGAGATTTTAGAATTTATGGTGTTACAACTACTAACAAAAGAGGGAATTATATAAGAAATATAATGGAAAACTACAAAGGAATAGCTATAAGAATGCCTGATGGAATAAAAATGAAAGGTTTCTTAACTGAGCTAAAGGAAAAAAGTAAAATTGAAAATACAAGTTTATATATAACTTTAGATGGACCAGTTGGACCTTACAAAGTGCCTAAAAAAATAGGTGCAAGCTTATCTAATGCTTCAGGAAAAAAACTGATTTTAATAAAAGTAAACTATAAAAGAAAAATAAAGTTCTTTTTAAGGTGGGACAAGTATTTATTCCCATTACCTTTTAATAAGATAGAGTTTGAAATAGAAAATATGGGAATTGTTAGTAAGGAAGAGTTACGAACTTTTTCAGAATATAAAAAGAAAATTTTAAAAGTTTATGAAGAGGAACTTCTAAATGATCCATCATATGATTATATTAAAGGAATATAAAAAAAGTGAGTTAGAAGTTAATTTTGACTCGTTTTCTAAGTGTAAAAATATAAAATTAACTTCACAAATATAAAATTTTAGTATATAATATGGTACTGTAATAAATAAAAACTCAAACAGTTTTCAATTGACTTAAGTAGTTCTAAATCTTCTTACTAACAAACAAACTAGCAGCGATGCATGAACTTGACTTAAGTCATATTTTTTTGTATAATAATATTATAAAATTTAATATAGTAGATAGATTGTCTTAAAAAATCTATTTACCAACGTGGGGATGTTTTGGCTTCGACGGGGGTAAGAGAGGTTGGATAAGCGAGTAGAGTGAAGCATGTAAACTCTTTAATCGAGTATGCACTTAAATATAAACGCAGAAGATAATTTCGCGTTAGCAGCTTAATATAGCCGCTCATCAGTCCCGATTCCTACGGTTGGGGTAGCTGGTGTCATTGAAGTAGGGAACCGCGTTTAGCAAAGCTTTGAGCTAGAAACGGAATTTATGAAGCTACCATAGGAATGATTTTGTTGCTGGAAGCATTCTGAGGGAAACACAAAGCAGTCAACTACACTCGTAGAAAGTCTAATTAATCTACTTTCGGACACGGGTTCGATTCGTTTAGACAGAGTCGCCCTAGGGAGTGATCCTTAGTGGAAACACTTGGCTTTATCGGTGAAACCTTAACATGAGGATATAAATTCTTGATGATGGCAATACCGAGAGGTATGTGAAGAAATTCAACAGCCTTGTATCGACTTATAGGTTCCTAAGAATAATAATATTTATGGAATACTAGGATAGAAGTTCTCAAACTAAATTATAACTTCTATAATACGCCAAGATAGAAAATTACCAAAATTTTCTATATGATATAGTCAGGGCTATAAAATTCATTTGAAAAAATGAGATTTTGAGGATATTTAAGATGATATTCTTTGGAAACAGTAGTGTGCCACTGACCCGTCATCTCCACCATATATAAATCATAGTTGTTAAACTATGATTTTTTTATTTATATGAAGCAAATTTCTTATAAAATAGCTCTTTTTCAATAAGCATTTCTTCTGTATATCTTCCATTTCGTGGAGTCAAAGCTTTGTACTTTCTTAATATCAAGTCAGCCCTTTTTTTCTTACTTTTAATAATTAAATAAGGTGAAATTTCTTTGAGCAATTCAATAGCACCATTTCTTTCTAATATATATGTATAGCAATCTTTATGTTTTGCTTTATTATAATTAGTCTTTCTTATTATTTTTCCAAAGCCTATAGTTTTTTTTAAGTATTCTAATAATTCTATTGTAGTAGAGGGGACTGAAACAACAGGTGCTCTATGGGTATTTTGAGAAAGTTTTGTAAGTAGAATACTTCCTTCACCATCAATAATTCCTGCTATATAAGCTGCATCAGTTTCATTCATTTTGATAACCTCCATCTAGTTTATTTTATATTATTCCCTAATGTGAGTATTAAATATTCAATTAAGTAAGAAGAGATTAGAGTTAATATAAAAGAAAATTAATCGATAATAATATAGGAATTCAGAAAAGTGAAATAGAATGGAATGAAAAAGAATGAGAGGATTTAATAAATTTGCTAGTCTAATATTTATTTTAATAACAATAGAGTTTGCAGCATATTTTAGTTTCATGGGAATATTAGGAGAGGGATATGGAATAGCAGGAATTTTAGGCGTATGTGTTCTGAGTTTAATCTTGAACACTATTGTAATAGTTAGTAAGGGGAGTATAAAAGGTATTATACTAAGTATATTAGTAGGATTATTAATGGTATTTGGAATCCCTATGATGGCAGATATAACACAATTAAAATTAGCCTTAGATAGCTTTTTAATGGAAGGGTTACCATTTATATCTCTTGTGATATTATTAGCTTCAATTATGAGTGCTTATAAAATATTTAGAAATACTGAGAGATAAAATAGGTACATTAGTGATTGCTAATGTACCTATTTTTAATGATTAACATTGATATAAATATTTTGAATTTTTTCTATAAGACTTTTTTCATCAAATGAATATCCTTTTAAAAATATATCAAAGTTGTCATCAAATATAATATTCAAACCATCAAAACTTTTATTCTCTTTTAAAGAAACTATATCTTTCACATTTCTAAATTTTATTTCTTCAAGTTCTTCATATTTAAAGTTCATATCAAATATAAAGATTCTTTTATTTGTAAAGAATATCCCTTGGTAGTATAAAACTACTGACATTCCACCTGAACCACCACTATGTGGCACATTTATTTTACCAGTGATTATTTCTTCATTTTCTATAAGATTAGTTTCAACTTTAGCTAACATTTTATTATAAGTTTCTATTCTTCTTTCATATTCATTTTCAATGTATTTAGATTCTAGTCCTATACCTTTTTTGTTGTGTAAAACTTTTTTTGATAATTCTTTAATTTCTTTTAAGTTGATATCTTTTTGCATAATGATTCCCCTTTTTTTGTTATATACCATATTTTTGAAATTTGATGTAAGATGATTATATTTTATTGTATGTAACTTTACAATATAAGAAATGTAATTGTAATAAAAGCGTTATAATTTATCTTTTAAAAAAGTTATTTATATTATTAAAATTAATAAAAATAAGAGTAAAAGTATATTTATAATAATGAAGAAAAATGTAGATACTAATTTTATATTTTAAGAAGAAGGGAGTATTTATATTATGAATGAAATTAAAAATCAAAATGAAGAAAAAGAGCAAAAAAAAGATGGATTTACAGCGAGTGAAGGAACTAATAATGATTATTGGTGGCCTAATAAGCTTAATTTAAAAGTTTTGAATAAGAATTCAAATAAGGTTTCACCATTAGAATGTGATTTTGATTATAATAAAGAATTTAATACTTTAGATTTAGAAGAAGTTAAAAAAGATATTTTTGCTTTAATGAAAGACTCACAAGATTGGTGGCCAGCAGATTATGGACATTATGGACCTTTCTTTATAAGAATGGCTTGGCATAGTGTTGGTACATATAGAGCAAAAGATGGCCGTGGTGGTGGAAATATTGGAAGTCAAAGATTTGCACCTATAAATAGTTGGCCTGATAATGCTAATTTAGATAAGGCGAGAAGACTTCTTTGGCCTATTAAACAAAAGTATGGAAGAAAGCTTTCATGGGCGGATCTTATTGTTTTAGCAGGAAATTGTGCTTTTGAATCTATGGGGCTTAAGCTTATTGGATTTGGTGGAGGCAGAATTGATACATGGGAGGCAGATGATTATACATATTGGGGAAAGGAAAAAGAGTGGCTTGAAAATAATAGATATCAAGATAAAAAGCTTGAAAATCCTTTAGCAGCGGTTCAAATGGGATTAATTTATGTAAACCCTGAAGGTCCTGATGGGCACCCAAGTGCAATTGGCTCTGGAAAAGATGTTAGAGAAACTTTTGGGAATATGGGAATGAATGATGAAGAAACTGTTGCTTTAATTGCAGGGGGGCATACTTTTGGTAAGTGTCATGGAGCGGGTGATCCAAAACATGTTGGACCAGAACCAGAGGCAGCGCCTATTGAAAATATGGGACTTGGATGGCTAAGTTCATATAAAAGTGGTAAAGGTTCTGATACTATAACTAGTGGAATTGAAGGAGCATGGACACCAACACCTACAACATGGGATGAATCATACTTTGAAACTTTACTTGGGTATGAGTGGGATCTAATAAAAAGCCCAGCAGGGGCATATCAATGGATTCCTACAGATCCAAAAGCTAAAGAAACTGTTCCAGATGCACATGATCCATCAAAAACTGTTGCGCCTATGATGACTACTGCTGATTTATCTTTAAGAGCTGATGAAAAATACAAAGAAATATCTAAAAAATTCCATGAGAATCATAACGAACTTCAAGATGTTTTTGTAAAAGCATGGTTTAAACTTACTCATAGGGATATGGGGCCAAAATCAAGATATCAAGGTAAAGATGTACCAGATGAAGATTTTATATGGCAAGATCCTATTCCAAAAATAGATTTTGAACTTGTAGATGAAGGTGATATTAAAGAGTTGAAATCTATGATAGAAAAAACAGGGCTTACAGTTTCAGAACTTGTTGCAACTGCTTGGAAATCAGCTTCTACATTTAGAGGTAGTGATTTTAGAGGAGGAGCAAATGGAGCTAGAATAAGACTTGAACCTCAAAAGTGCTGGGAAGCTAATGAACCAGAAAAACTTCAAAAAGTATTAGAAAAACTTGAGTGTGTTGTTAAAGAATTCAATGAGAAGCAAACTAGTGGAAAGAAAACTACACTTGCTGATGTTATAGTTCTTGGTGGAAATCTTGGAATAGAAATGGCTGCTAAAGAAGGTGGAATTGATTTAGAAGTTCCATTTACTGCTGGTAGAACAGATGCAACGCAGGAAAATACAGATATTAAATCATTTAAATATTTAGAACCTATAATTGATCCATTTAGAAATTATCTAAAAGAGGATATTGATACAAAACCAGAAGAATTAATGATTGATAAAGCACAGCTTCTTACTTTAACTGTACCAGAGCTTACAGTGTTACTTGGTGGACTTAGAGTTTTAGATATTAACTATAAAGAATCTAAAAATGGTGTATTTACTGATAAACCAGGAGTTTTATCAAATGATTACTTTGTTAATTTACTTGATAATAATACTGAATGGAAAAAAAGTGAGGAATGTGATAATTCATTTACTGGATATGATAGAAAATCAGGGCAAGAAAAATGGACTGCAACAAGAGTTGATTTAATCTTTGGTTCAAATACAGAACTTAGAGCAGTAGCAGAAGTTTATGGCTGTTGTGACTCTAAACATAAGTTTGTAAAAGACTTTGTGTGTGCATGGAATAAAATTATGAATGCAGATAGATTTGATGTAAAAAAATAGAGTAATTAATGATAGAAAAAATTCCTTAGAGCTTATCTAGCTTTAAGGAATTTTTGTTTTTATGATTTGAAAAATTAATATTGTAAATCATAAAATATATCTTCGAGATTAAATGCTAGTTCTTCATAAACAAGTGATTTATAGATATCTTTAACATTGTAAATTGCATTTATTTCATAATATTCATTTGCTTTTAGCTCTAGCTGTTCAATCTTTCCATCTTGATATACTAGACAATATTCTTTAACACCACATTCAGCATAGGCTTTTCTTTTATATAAAGTATCATGATTTGCATTTCCTTGTGATACTACTTCAAATATAAGACTTGGAATACCAACAAGTGATTGACCTTTTCTATTAAAGTCTTCTTCATTTGAATCTTTACACATTACAAATACATCAGGCTTAAAATTATATTTTTTATTTGATTGATCCATTATAACTTCTATAGCTTCTGAAAAAGTTTCGCATGGGATTTTTCTAAAATATCTATCTGTCTCTATTAAAAGTCTTTTTATAATTAAATTATGATTTATTGAAGTGCTAGAAGATAATAGTATAGTACCATTAGCATATTCAACTTTACCATTATGAGTTTTTTCTAAATTCTTATAGGCTTCTAAATTTCCATCAACAAGAAATTCAAGTTCATAGTCTCTATCTAAATTAGACATTGAAATACCTCCTAGTTTTATATTTTAAAATTATGCTCTTTTAATAATTATACTTTAATATATTATTGTTGTCTTTATGCATTATAAATATACTCTCAATATTATTTTAAAAAAGTATAGTAGTATGTTATCATATTTTTAGCAAAAGAGAATTAAAGTAATTTTAAAAATTACATAAGATAGAGGAGATAATTAATGAAATACTACTTAGCACCTTTAGAGGGAATTACAGGATATGTATATAGGAATGCATATGCAAAAGTTTTTGGAAATATGGACAAATACTTCGCACCATTTATTGTACCTAACCAAAGTAAGAAGTTTAAAACTAAAGAACTTAGAGATATCATGATGGAAAATAATGAAGCAACACCATTAATACCACAAGTTCTTACTAATAATGCAGAGCATTTTATTTTCACAGCAGAGAAAGTAAAAGCTTTAGGTTATGATGAAATAAATATAAACTTTGGATGCCCATCAGGGACTGTTGTTGCAAAGGATAAAGGTTCAGGTTTTCTTGCTAAAACAGAGCAGCTTGATAATTTCTTATATGAAATATTTGATAAAAGTGATATAAAGATATCTATAAAAACTAGAATTGGAAAAGATGAACCAGAAGAGTTTTATAAGCTTATGGAAATATACAATAAATATCCTATGGAAGAGCTTATCATTCATTTAAGAACACAAAAAGATTTTTATAAAAATAAACCGAATTTAGAAATGTACAAACATGCTTTAGAGGTAAGTACAAATCCAATTTGTTATAATGGTGATATTTTCTGTGCAGAGGATAACACAAAAATTATAGAACAGTTCCCACAAACAGAGAGAATAATGCTTGCAAGAGGAATTATATCTAATCCGGGGCTTATGTGTGAAATTAAGACAGGAAACACTATGACAAAAGACCAAGTGAGAGAATTTCATGATGAGATAGTCAATGGATATTATGAGTTATTCAATAAAGATGAAAGACTTGTCTTATTCAAAATGAAAGAGATATGGGCATACATGAACTGGATGTTTACAGAACATACTAAGTATGCAAAAACTATAAGGAAATCACAAAATTTAATGGAATATAAAATAGCAGTAGCAGCTTTATTTAGAGAACAAGAAATTGTTCCAGGAGCTTGTTTGTTTAAAGAGAGAATATAGAAAGAAAAGCATGATAGCTAGGTGTGTATAGACTAGTTATCATGCTTAATTTTTTATCTTAAGAAATATTTAATGAATAGCAGATTGTATTAGAATATAATAATATTAATGATAAATGGAATTAATAGTAAAATTTATTTGATAGGGAGATGATGAGTTGATAGAGAATGAATTCATGGCATTTGGCGGTTTTGAAACTATGTTTTTTATAGTCTTTTTTTGTATATTTGGAATATTTGTAGTAAGTGCAATTAAAGGGATTGCTACATGGAATAAGAATAATAATTCACCAAGACTTACTGTTAAAGCTAGTATTGTAGCTAAAAGAGCTGAAACTTCACATCATAGACATGCAGTAGGAGGAGATATAAGCGGTGCACAAGGTTATCACACAACATCATCAACTACTTATTATGTTACTTTTGAAGTAGAGAGTACAGATAGAATTGAGTTTGAAGTTAGTGGAGAAAAGTATGGCCTTTTAGCGGAGGGTGATTATGGGGACTTATCATTTCAAGGAACACGTTATTTAGAATTTGTTAGAGAAAGATAAGAATATAAAAGTACTTAGTTATTCATAGAACAACATAAAATATAAGGTAGTTTAATTGAGTGAAATAATGTTAAATAAAAAATCTCTAAGTTTAATTATTTATATAAATAATTAAGTCTTAGAGATTTTTTTATTGCACTTGATTAATGAGTTTATCATATATAGAAATGAGTTATATTTAAAAGTTATTTAAAGTATTTTTTTGGAGGGATTTAAAGGAATTAAAAGATATTGAAGAAAGATTTTTATTTTAGAGTTTAAAACAGGATAAATAAGGAATTTTGACTTGAAATTGAAATTGTAAAAACAGATTAAGAGAGTAAAATTAATTACAAATAATGGTAAAAGTGAGGGCGGGATGAAAACTAGAGCTTTTTTAATAATATTTATGATATTTATATTTTTATCAATTTTTACAGGGAAATATCTTTATAAGGTGATTTTTTACAAAGCATCAAGATTAGTTAAGTTTATAAATCCTATTGAAAATTTAATTTATAAGTTAGCTAATATAAAAGATGAAAATATGGATTGGAAAAAATATATAATAGCTTTGCTAGTAAGTAACTTATTTATGGTTTTATTAGGAGCATTTCTATTGATAGTACAATCTATTATATTTGGTGGTGAAAAAAATCTAAGTGCAGATTTGATATTTAATACAGTTATAAGTTTTATGACTAATACAAATTTACAAAATTATTCGGGGGAGATGAATTTAACAAACATATCACAGATATTTGTTATTACTGTGTATATGTTTACTTCAGCAGCAACAGGGTTTGCAATTGCCGGTGCATTTATAAGAGGAATAACAGGCAGTGAAATAGGAAATTTTTATAAAGATTTAGTGAGAATAATAGTGAGATTTTTATTACCAGTAGCATTTGTTATAAGTATAGTTTTGATAAGTCAGGGAGTTCCGCAGACTTTAGAGAGTCAAAAAGTTGTAGAAACGATAGAAGGCAGTAGACAAACTATTATGTATGGTCCTGTTGCATCTTTAGAGAGTATAAAGCATCTTGGAACAAATGGTGGAGGTTTTTTTGCAGCTAATTCAGCTCATCCTTTTGAAAATCCAACACCAATGACTAATTTAATAGAAATGTTAGCTATGATGATAGTTCCAGGAGCACTTATAGTTGTATTTGGAAAAGGGTGTAAGAATAAGAAGCAAGCAAGAATGATATTTATTGCAGTGTCTATTTTATTATTTATTGCACTTACAGTTATGGTAAAGAGTGAAACTTCAAAAATATCTGTAATTAACCAGTTAGGAATAGAATCTTCCTTAGGCAATATAGAAGGAAAAGAAGTCAGGTTTGGATCATTTGATTCATCTATATTTTCTGTTATAACAACTGCCTTTACAACAGGTTCAGTAAATAATGTACACGAATCTTTAACCCCAATAGGAGCTGGTGTTGTATTATGCAATATGATGGTTAATAGTGTTTTTGGAGGTAAAGGCGTTGGAATTTTAAATATAATTATTTATGGCATGCTTGGAGTTTTTATTTGCGGATTGATGATAGGAAGAACTCCAGAATTTTTAAGAAAAAAAATAGAAGGAAAAGAGATGAAACTAATATCCTCAATAATACTTGTACATCCTATAATTATTTTGGTTCCAACTGCTGTTACTTTGTTAATTGGAATGAATACAATGGAAGGTTATCATGGATTAACACAGGTATTATATGAATTTACATCAGCAGCAGCTAATAATGGATCTGGATTTGAAGGATTACAAGGAAATATTCCTTTTTTTAATATACTCACAGGTCTTGTAATGATCATTGGAAGATATATTTCAATGATTTTGATTATGGCATTAGCTGGAAGTTTATCTAAAAAGAATAATGTATCAGAAGATAGTGTTGCATTTAAAACAGATACACCTTTATTTATAGGAATATTAATAGCTAGTATTTTAATTGTTGGTGCATTAACATTTTTTCCTGTTTTAGTTTTAGGACCAGGAGCAGAATTTTTAACATTGTAAAATATGGAGGGGACAATGAAAAGTCAAAAGACAGTAATTTCTAAAAAAATTCTAAATGATGCAGTAATAAGTTCATTTAAAAAATTAAATCCAAGAGAGATGATAAAAAATCCAGTTATGTTTGTCACTTATATTGGAATGATAGTAGTTTTTATTTCAACTTTTATTTTAAACACATCAAGCAAAAAATATAGTTTAGCAATTACAGTAATATTATTATTTACAATAATGTTTGCTAATTTTGCAGAAGCGATAGCTGAAGGAAGAGGCAAGGCACAAGCAAGCTCGTTAAAAATAGCTCAAAAAGAGATTAAAGCAAAGAAAATTGATAGTGATGGAAATATAAAAATAATTGATGGAAATGAACTAAAAAAAGGAGATTTAGTATTAGTGGAAGCAGGGGATATAATCCCCGGGGATGGAGAAGTGATAGAAGGAATTGCATCTGTAAGTGAGGCTGCTATAACAGGAGAGTCAGCACCAGTTATAAAAGAAGCGGGTGGAGATTTTAGCTCTGTTACAGGTGGAACTATGGTTGTTTCTGATAGTATAAAAATTATTATTAGTTCAAATCCAGGTGAATCATTTATTGATAAGATGATTAGTCTTGTTGAAGGGGCTTCAAGAAAGAAAACACCAAATGAGGAAGCGTTAAATACTTTACTTGTTGCATTAACAATTATATTTATTGTGGTGATTATAACATTAAAGCCGATTGCGGAATTTGTAGGTGTGAGTATAGAAATTTCTACGCTTATTGCATTACTAGTATGTTTAATTCCAACTACTATTGGAGGATTGTTATCATCAATAGGAATAGCAGGAATGGATAGAGTTACTAAGTTTAATGTAATAGCAATGAGTGGAAAAGCAGTTGAAGCTTGTGGTGATGTAGATGTAATGATTTTAGATAAAACTGGTACAATAACTTTTGGAAATAGAATGGCAGCAGATTTTATTCCAGTAAAAGGTATGGAAGAAAATAAGCTTATAGAGTATGCACTTTTAACATCAATAAAAGATGAAACTCCAGAGGGAAAATCAACAGTTGAACTTGCAAATAAACTAGGAGTCAAAGTTGAATTAAAAAAATATAAACAGGTACAAAGTATTCCTTTTACAGCACAAACTAAGAGTAGTGGAGTCATTTTAGATAATGAAATTACAATAAAAAAAGGCTCAAGTAGTGCAATAATTCAGTATGTTTTAAGTAATGGTGGAGAAATTCCAAGTGATTTAAAAGATATAGTTGATAAGATATCAAATTTAGGAGGAACACCATTAGTTGTTGCAACTGAAAAAGAAATTTATGGAGTTATATATCTTAAAGATATTGTAAAGCCAGGGCTTGCACAAAGATTTGAGTATTTAAGAAAGACTGGTATAAAGACAATTATGTGTACAGGAGATAATCCATTAACAGCAAAGACTATTGCTAAAGAAGCTGGTGTGGATGAATATATAGCTGAATGTACTCCAGAAGATAAAATAGAAGCCATTATAAGAGAGCAAGATAAAGGGAAGATAGTAGCAATGACTGGGGATGGAACAAATGATGCACCAGCACTTGCTAAGGCGAATGTGGGAATTGCTATGAACTCAGGAACTATAGCAGCAAAAGAAGCAGCTAATATGATTGATTTAGATTCAGATCCAACAAAAATTATAGATATTGTAGGAATAGGAAAGCAGCTTTTAATTACAAGAGGAGCATTAACAACATTTTCAATAGCAAATGATATTGCCAAATATTTTGCTATAATTCCGGCAATATTTACTTTAGCTATTCCAGAGATGGATAAGCTTAATGTTATGGGGCTTAGTACACCTAAATCAGCTATAATATCAGCTCTTATATTTAATGCAATAATTATACCATTACTAATTCCGATAGCATTAAAAGGTGTTGAATATAAAAATGTAAGTGCTGAAAAGATGCTTAGAAAAAATTTGTTGATATATGGATTAGGGGGAGTTATAGCACCTTTTTTAGGTATAAAAATTATAGATTTAACAATAGAGTTTATTTTAAGAATAATTTAGTGAAAACTGATTTGTTATATAAGTAAAATTTAATACACAAAAATAAATTAGAAGAAGGGATAATATGGAATATATAAAAAGAGGTGCAAAAATTTCATTAATAATGATGATATTATGTGGAGGAATATATAGTATAGTAACATTAATAGTGGGACAAGTTTTTTTTCCTTATCAAGCAAATGGAAGTATTATAGAAGTTGATGGTGAAGAGGTTGGATCAGAACTTATAGGTCAACGCTTTTCAAGTGAAAAATATTTTATTTCAAGGATTCCATCAGCACCTAACTATAATATAGGTGCTGAGAAAAAAGCTTCTGGATCAGAAAATTTATCAATTAATAGTGAAGCGTTTAGAAAAAGAGTTGAAAATGATATAAATAATTTTTTGAAAGAAAATCCAACTGCAAATAAAGAAGAAATAAGTCTAGAGCTTATATGTGAATCAGGATCTGGTCTTGATCCACATATAAGTGTAAAAGGTGCACAAATACAAGTAAATAGAATAAATAAAGCAACAAATATATCGAAAGAAAAGTTGTTAGATATCATAGAAAAAAATACTGAAAAAAAATTTCTAGGTGTATTTGGAGAGGAAAGAGTTAATGTATTAAAATTAAATTTAGCAATAGATGAAATATTAAAAGAAAAGAGTTAATATTATTTTTGAAATTATAATTTACTTGTTTGGAATTGATGATAATTGAAATGAAGCAAAAAAACTATGAAAATATCTGAATTTCATAGTTTTTTGTTTACTAGGAGGAAGTTTTTTAGGGAAGTATTATAACTTCTATGTTTTTAACACCTTCTAAAATTTTATTAATAGGAGTACCTTTAAAGAATTTTTGAAAAAAGGTGCGTTGAGAATGACCAAGAATAAGTTTAGTTATATGATTTTTGTTAGCAAATTTTATTATTTCAGAAGATATAGAATTCCCTTCTAGTGTAAAAATTTGAGCATGTAGTGATTTTGCGAGTTCAATATTTTCAGATAATGATTTAGGTATTTGTGAATTGGTCGCTGAGTTTACATGAACACAATATAAATCACATTTATATTTTTTAGCAATTCTAGCACCAGAGCGAATTAGTTTTTTTGATGAAGGATTACTAGATATAGAAACCATGACTTTTTCTACTGTACGCCAATTTTCATAAAGATTGTGCTCAAATTTATATCTAGTAAGTTCATCATCAACTTCATCAGCAACTTGGCGTAATGTAAGTTCTCTAAGTGCTGTAAGATTACCTTTTCTAAAAAAATTTTGAAGTGATGGAACTATAAGTTCCTTTTTATAAACGTTACCTCTTTTAATTCTATTTCTAAGTGAGTCAGGAGGTAAATCAACAATAACAACAGTTGCATAATCAATTATAAAATCAGGTATAGTTTCATGAATTTTAATTTTAGTAATTTGATACATAATGTCATTTAAACTTTCTAGGTGCTGTAAATTTAAGGTAGTATAAACATTTATACCATGACTTAAAAGTTCAAGTATATCCATATATCTTTTAGAATTTTTTGAACCTATAACATTTGTATGTGCAAGTTCATCAATTAAAACAAGATCAGGTTTTAAAGAAAGTATAGAATCGACATCTACTTCATTGAAGGTTTTGTTATTGTAGATTATTTCTTTTAAAGGTGCAGATTTTAAATTACGAATTTGCTCGATAGTATCGAGTCTCTCGTGAGCTTCAAGATAGCCAATAAGAATTTTTTCACCACGATTCAAACGGCGATTTCCTTCATTTAACATAGTATATGTTTTCCCAACTCCAGGAGCATATCCAAGAAATATTTTAAGTTCACCTGTAAGTTTTATATCTTGATTATAAAAAAGTTTATTTGATTTCATAAATACCTCAAATTTGAAAAATATAATTAATAGATATAATAAAAGACATAGACTTATGCTAAAATTAATTAAATAGTTATAAAAAGGAGTTTTTTTTATGAAAGTTAAAGTTGGATTTATTTGTGTACATAATTCATGTAGATCACAAATGGCAGAGGCATTAGGAAAATTATATGCAAGTGATATTTTTGAAAGTTATTCAGCAGGAACAGAGACAAAACCTATGATAAATCAAGATGCGGTTAGAATAATTAAAGACTTATATAATGTTGATATGAATGAAAGTCAAACATCAAAGCTTATATCTGATATACCAGAGCTAGACATAGTTATAAAAATGGGATGTAATGTTGTATGCCCAGTAGTTTCAGGAACACATATAGAAGATTGGGGACTTGATGACCCTACTGGAAAATCAGATGAGGAATTTATTAAAATAGCAAAGAGTATAGAAGAAAAAGTGAAAGACTTAAAAGAGCGAATAATTAAGAAAGAAATTAATATAATTTAAGATATAATTTACTAAACTAGATTTAAAGAATAAACATAGAGAGGTAAAGGCATGATATATACAATAACATTTAATCCAGCACTTGATTATGTAATGAGAGTTGATGAGTTGAAATTTGGGGAAGTTAATAGAAGCTCAAATGAAGAAGTGTTTGCTGGAGGAAAAGGAATTAATGTTTCAATAGTCTTAAATAATCTTGGAGTTGAGAATAAAGGACTTGGATTTATAGCTGGATTTACTGGTGATGAAATAGAAAAAAGAGTAAATAGTTATGGAGTAAGTTCAGAGTTTATAAAGCTTAAAAATGGATTGTCTAGAATAAATGTAAAAGTTAAATCTAGTGAAGAATCAGAAATTAATGGTGGTGGGCCAGATATTTTTAAAGAAGATTTAGAGAAATTATTTAAGCAGTTAGATAATTTAAAAGAAAATGATATTTTAGTGTTAGCTGGAAGTATTCCAAGTAGCTTACCTAAAAATATATATGAAGTTATTATGCAAACTTTAAATGATAAAGGAATTAAGTTTATAGTTGATGCAACAGGTGAGTTACTTAAGAATGTTTTAAAGTTTAAACCATTTTTAATAAAGCCGAATTATTATGAACTTGAAGAGTTATTTAATGTAAAGATAAATTCAAAAGAAGAAATAATTATGTACGCTAAAAAGCTTAAAGAGATGGGAGCAAGAAATGTTCTTATATCAATGGCTGGGGATGGAGCTATTCTTATTACAGAGAATAATGAAGTTTTAAAAAGTGAAGCACCAAAGGGCAAAGTTGTAAATTCAGTTGGAGCTGGAGATTCTATGGTAGCTGGTTTTATTGCAGGATACTTAAAAAATGAAAGTTTAGAAGAGGGGCTTAAACTTGGTATTTTAACAGGAAGTGCAAGTGCTTTTTCGAAAGGGCTTGCAACTAAGGAAAGTGTAGAAAAATTATTGTAATTTATAATCGATTAGTGAATAAAAAAGTGACTTTTATTTATTAAAAAGCAAAATTTAAGTTATATATAAATTATAAAAGGCGAAAGATAGATGAGTTTTTTTAAAATTTGTCTATCTTTTTTATTTTATTTTATTGTATTAAGAAGTAATTTAATGTAATATAAAAAAGGTGTTTAATTATGTCAAAAAAAAGAATTAAAATTAACAAAATTGATTTTTAAAGGTGATTAAAATGAAAAAAAGATTAACAATAAATAAAGTAGTTGCAATAGGCATAGGTGCAGCTGTATTCATGATACTTGGTCGATTTGCTGCAATTCCAACAGGAATTCCTAATACTGAGTTTGCAACATGCTATGCATTTTTAGCTTTAATGGCAGTAATTTATGGACCAAAAACAGCTTTTGCTATTGGATTTTTAGGACATACTCTAAAAGATTTAACTTATGGTTCACCTTGGTTTAGTTGGATTATTGCTTCAGCAGTGATGGGA
>JBOGAY010000299.1:0-6014 GCA_051655925.1 Sarcina sp.
ATGGGTGGGAGTATACCTGCCTTTTTTTATTTCTTTAAATTTTCTTTGTTCTCTCTAATCAACTTCTCTTCAACTTCAGAGTTTTCAATTCTTAATTGTTCTCTACATTTAACTGCATAATTAATTAGATAAGTTCTTAATTCATCATCAATGTTTTCATAATAAAGCTCATCTTTTTTTACACTTTCAAAGCTTTTTTCAAATTTTTCATTGAATTTTTTAATATCACTTTGAAGAGTTAGAAGCTCTTTTTTTATTTGATCTAAGTTAGCCAGATCCAATATTTTACTCAATCTATTATCAAAATGAATATTCATATCAAATTTCCATTTTATAAGACCAAACATCTTTTCTCTTCTTTCATCATCTAATCTATCAATAACACAAGCATGTCTAAGAGCTTCTTCAAAAGTCATAATATGACATTGAAGATTCATAGACCTTTCAAGTGCTAAAGAATTTCCACTTTCAGTTCTCATAAAACCCTCCCCAATTATTAAATAAAAATTATATAAAAATGATAAAGTAAATAAAGTAAGGATAAAATACTTACATATACTTTAAAAAATTTTTATAATCTTCATTTAATTCAAAACACCATTTTTTTAAAGTAGTTAAAGTTGGAGTTTCACCGTTTTCCCAACGATGAAGATGTTTATTAATAGTTCCACGAGAAACTCCAAGTTTTCTAGCTAATTCTGATTGAGAAATTTTGTTGTTTTTTAAAGAAATCCTAAGAGCTATTCCTAAATTCATATACCCTCCTTTTGTAAGTATTTTTTTCTTACTAATGTTATATAATATCCTGCCATTAATGTCAATAAAAAAATCTTACACTTTTTTAAAAAGTAGTTTGTTTTTTCTTACAAAATGCAATCAAATATAGTAAAATCAATATAAGGAGGCTGATTATGACAGTAGGTGAAAGATTAAAAAATAGAAGAAAAGAGAAAAAAATATCATTAAGACATTTAGCGTATAAAGTTGGATTTTCACATACAAATATAGCCGATATAGAAAAAGGAATTGTAAAAAAGATAGATTCTATAAAAAAAATAATGGACGCCTTGGATTTCTCTGAAAATGAAAAAAAAGAACTGTTACTAAAATTAGATTATGAGAAATCACCAGATAGTATAAAGAAGAAGTTAGATGAAAAAGAACAATATAGAAATGAAAATATAGCTCAGGTTCAAACAATCCAACTTCCTGTTTATGGAAGAGCAGCAGCAGGAAATGGATATATAAATATGGAGAATATAATTAGAATGGAGTACTTAACAGTTATTCCAGGAGAAGATTTTCCAAAAGGAGCTTTTATAACAGAAGTTTATGGAGAATCGATGTTTCCAACTCTATTGGATGGAGACTTCGCAATAGTAGACCCAGACTGTAATGATAAAAATATAAATAATCAGATTTGTGTTGTAACTTATAATGGTCAAACTTTTATAAAAAGAATATTAAAAAAAGAAAAATATATAGTTTTGATGAGTGATAATCCAGATCGTGTTAAGTATGAAGATATAGTGATACCATTAAATGAATATTCAGATTTAAGATGTCATGGAATAGTTATTGAATGTAGAAGAAAATTTAGAAGAAGGTAAAATGCGGGGGAATAATGGAAATTATAAGAGAGAATTTTTTTAAAAAATATAGAATAGAGGAACAAAGTTTTAGAGATGCAGGATTAGTTTGGGAAGAATTGGTAGAGATTTATTTAGATTTTCAAAATAAAGAGAAAGATTATAAAGATGAAGCGAAAGAAATATTAGCCGAATTAAATGATTTTGCTGGAGTTTCAGCAGTTAGATATAGGGTAAAAGACAAAGAACACCTTATTGAAAAGATAATACGTAAAAGAATTAATGATAAAAGTAGAGTTATTACATTGAAGAATTATGAAAAAGAAATAACTGATTTAGTTGGATTTAGAGTAACTCATATTTTTAAAGATGATTGGGAAATTATAAATAAGCAAATAACAAAAAGATGGCAAACAAAAGAGATAACAGCTTTTTATAGAGAAGGTGACGAAGAATATTATAGTGGAATCGGATTAGATTTAGGAAAAATGACTAAAAAAGAACATCCAAGAGGTTATAGATCTGTTCATTATATTTTAGAGTCAAAAAATAGGAGTTATAAAAAGAATATTGAAATTCAAGTAAGAACTATTTTTGAAGAAGCTTGGTCAGAAATGGACCATGAAGTTATTTATCCATATCATATTAATAATGAGGTTTTAAATAACTATTCTAAAATTTTAAATAGAGTGGCTGGAATGGCTGATGAAATGGGAAATTTTATGAAAAAAGAAGTTGCTTCATTGAGTGAATTAGATAAATTAGATGACGAAAATAAAAGACTAAAAAGCGAGAACGAGGAACTCAAAGCAAGATTAAGAAATTATCAAAATAATAAAATAGATGAGAATAAATTAAAAAAGAAAAGTAATAATAATGAAGTTCTAGAGAGTACAATTGAAATGCTAAAGCTGATAGAAAAAACAAGTACTTTATTGAATCCTTTTACAACAGGATTAGAAATCACATCTCATATTTGGAAAAATAGTGAGAATAATAATAATGTTACAGGAAATAGTGTTTTAAAAAATTCAATTGAAATGTTAAAGTTAATGGAAAAAACAACTGCTTTATTGAATCCTTTTACAATAGGGTTAGAACTTACATCTCATATCCTGAAACATAATGAAAAAAAAGATAAATTAGTAAATTCCAATATTGTAAATATAATAGATGATAAAAATAAGAGAATAAAATAATTAAAATAGGCTATACTAATAATTCAAAATTAGGATTAATTTATATGTTTTCAGATTATGTAAAATAAATATAATGGAAAAATAAAGTTATTAAAAAATATACTACTGTGTAATATAAATATAGACAAAAAGGCTATAGACAGAATACTGGTATTAAAGTATAATCTAAGAGAAATTAAGAAAAAACAGGGAGAGTGAAAATGCAAATACTAGAGCAAGAATCAATAATCGATAAATGCCAAATATTTACTCCTAAAAAATATGCTACAAAACTTTTAGATTATGTAGGATATAAAAAGGATTTATTTGGAAAAAAAATAATTGAAAATTCTTGTGGTGATGGAAGTATACTTGAAGTTATTGTAACTAGATACATAAAAAGTTTAGAAAAAAACAAATCTTTAGAAGAAATAAAATATGGATTAGAAAATGATATTTATGGAATAGAGCTAGATAAAAAACATTATGAAACATGTAGAGCTAACTTAGATAAATTAGTTTTAAGTTATGGGATTGAAAATGTTCAATGGCAAATTTTTAATGAAAATACATTGAAAAAAAAATGGGACATAACATTTGATTATATTGTTGGAAATCCACCATACATTTCACACAAAGAAACAGATAAAAAAATAAGAGAAGAATTACAAAAAAAATATAAATCATGTTCGAAAGGTAAATTTGATTATTGTTATGCTTTTATAGAAGAAAGTTTAAAAAATTTGTCTCCAACAGGTAAATTTGCGTATTTAATTCCAAATAGTATTTTTAAAAATATTTTTGGTGAAGAATTAAGAAAGATTATATTAGAATCTTTAGTTAAAATAATTGATTATAAATCACATCGAATTTTTAAAAATGCTTTAACTACTTCAGCAATTATAGTTTGTAATAAAAAATTAATAAAAAAAAGATATATTGATTATTTTAATGTCGAAGAAAACAAAAAAATAAAAATAGAAAAAGAAAAATTAAAAATTGGGAAGTGGATATTTGAAGAGCTAGATAATAATGGTAGTAATTTCCAAAGGTTTGGAGACTATTTTATTACTTCGATGAGCGTTGCGACTCTTCATAATAAAAGCTTTATTTTTAGTCAATATAAAGAAGATGATACATATATATATATAAATGAGAATAAAATAGAAAAAAGTATACTGAAGAAAGGTGCATCACCATTGGGATTAAAAACTCGTAGAAAAGAATATATTATATTTCCATACAGATATATAGATAATAAATTATATCGATTTTCTGAAGAAGAGTTTGCCGAACAATATCCAGAAGCAAAAAAATATTTAGAAGGTCAAAAAGAACAACTTTCTAAAAGAGCAGCTTGTAAATCAAGTAAATGGTTTGAATATGGAAGAAGTCAAGCTCTTCATCATTTAAATCGAGAAAAATTAGTTTTATCAAGTTTAATAACTCATAAAGTAGAAGTTTTTCATTTAAATTCGGAGTATATTCCTTATTCAGGTATATATATAATTCCCAAAGATAATGCTTCACTAGAAACAGCAAAAGAAATTTTAGAAAGTGAAAATTTTTTCAAATATTTAAAAAAAATAGCAAAAAATGCTAATGGAAAAACGTTAAAAATATCAGCAAAAGATATTGATAATTATTACTTTAAAATAGAAAGGTAAAGATATGGAAATATTAGAATATAAAGTAGATGATAAAACAATAGCTGAATTATTAGGAGTTCAAAACTTTACAACTAAAGAATCAGCTGTCTTGGAATTAGTCAAAAATGCTTACGATGCAGGATCTAAAAATTTAGAAATATCAGTTTTGGAAAATGTTTTAATAATTGAAGATGATGGAATTGGAATGAATGAAAATGATATAAAGAATTTTTGGATGTATGTTGGAAAAAGTTGTAAAGGTTATAAAACAAAAAATAATAGAGTTTTAGCAGGTTCAAAGGGAATAGGTAGATTTGCATTAGCAAGATTAGGAAGAGAAGTTGAAGTATTTTCAAAAAAAGAAAATAATAATGGTGTATGTTGGAAAACTAATTGGGAAAAAAGTTTGCTGGAAAAATTTGATAAAGAAAAAAATGGAACAAAATTGGTAATAAAAAATTTGAGGGAAAAATGGAACAAAAGAAGTATTGAACTTTTGGGAAATTATTTGTCACGTTCTTATAATGATAATACGATGGAAATAGTTATAAGAAGTAATGAAATTGAATATTATGTAAATGAATGCTATTCAAATCCTAAATTAGGGTATAATTGTTTAGCAAAAGTGATGTTGAAGTATAATCCAGAAAATACTATTTTAAATTGCTTGATTGAATCGGATGAATTTTTAGATGATGCCTATAAATTTTGTAAAAATATAGATATTAATTATCATCAAATTAATGTAAATATGTATGATGAGTTGCAAAAGAAATTTTCAAGTTATTATGATTATGCTCCAGAAGAAATTGAAAATTATTTAAATGATTTAGGGGAGTTTTCAGCAGAGTTATGTTTCAAATTAAATATTCAAACTAAAGAAGAAACCGAAAAATTTTTGTATAAACATAAAAAGTTAGCGGATGATCTTCAAGAAGGAATTACTTTATATAGAAATGCATTTAGTATATCATCCTTTGATGGAAGTAAGGATTGGTTGGAGTTAGGAAAACGAAATCGTAAATCACCAGCAGCAGCAACACATCCAACTGGAGCATGGAGAGTAAGAGAGAATAATCTATATGGTAAAATAATGATAGATAAAGAGAATAATAAATATTTAAAAGATTTATCAAATAGACAAGGAATTGATGAGAATATATATTATAAATTATTTGTGGAGATAATATTGCATGGAATTTCAGAATTTGAAAGATATCGACAAAAAATAATAAGAGATATTAATAAAAAAAATAAAATAGCTTCTTCTGAAGAAAAAAATGAACCTAAAATATTAGATTTAATTAAAAAAAATCATAAAGTAATTAATAAATTTTCAGAAAAAGAATCAAAAGAATTATCTGATATATTAAAAAGAGCAGAAAAAGAAGAGAGAAAAAAAGAAAAAGAGTTTATAGAAAAAGAGAAGAAGTATAAATACGATGTAAGAATATTAAATGCATTAGCAACATCGGGATTGAAATCAACCTCGATAGCTCATGAACTAAAAAATGATAGAAATCATGTGAAAAATTTTTATAAATTTATGAAATATTCAATGGAACAATATGAAATTTGGGATTATGTTAATGAAGAAG
>JBOGAY010000300.1:0-12008 GCA_051655925.1 Sarcina sp.
AGGATAAAGTTCCACATAAAATAAACATAACATTTGATTATTCAGATGGATCAAAGCAAACAGGAAATGGTACAGCGGTAGAAGGTTCAACAATTCCATATCCAACAATTCAAAAAGGATATAAAATTGAGAAAATTACCGTAAATGGAAAAGTAGTATCAGAGTTACCTAAAACTATGGGAGATGTTGACACAAATATAGTTGTAACATTAACAAAAATTGATAGTACAAAGCCAAGTAAACCTGACGTAAAACCAAGCACACCAGATACAAAGCCAAGTAACCCTGATGTAAAACCAAGTACACCAGATACAAAGCCAAGTAACCCTGATGTAAAACCAAATACACCGGATACAAAGCCAAGTAACCCTGACGTAAAACCAAGTACACCAGATACAAAGCCAAGTAAACCTGACGTAAAACCAAGTACACCAGATACAAAGCCAAGTAACCCTGATGTAAAACCAAGTACACCAGATACAAAGCCAAGTAAACCAGATGTAAAACCAAGTACACCGGATACAAAGCCAAGTAACCCTGATGTAAAACCAAATACACCAGATACAAAGCCAAGTAACCCTGATGTAAAACCAAATACACCAGATACAAAGCCAAGTAACCCTGATGTGAAACCAAGTACACCGGATACAAAGCCAAGTAACCCTGACGTGAAACCAAGTACACCGGATACAAAGCCAAGTAACCCTGATGTAAAACCAAGTACACCAGATACAAAGCCAAATGATTCAAATGCAGTATCAGGCGAAAAGGGTAATACTGTATCATCAAGTAATTCAAATGTTGTAAATAGTAACTCTTCAGTAACAGAAAATTCTTCAAATGCAAATAACAATGTAAATGGAGATTCAACTGCAACAAATACAGGGAATAAAGAGAGCATAACTTCTCAACCTGCAAATAATGATAATAATGTAAGCAGTAGTGAGAACAATGGAGTTTATTCAAATAATGAAGCTTCAAGAAATAACAGTCTTTCAAGCTCAAATAAAATAAAAGAATTACCAGAAACAGGAATATCACAAGTGGTTAACTCTAAAACTGTAGGTGAAGGAGTAGCAACTTTATTAGCTTCTCTATTAGGATTAGCAGTGCTATTTAAAAGAAAAAAATAGATAAAAGTTAATTTAAATGATGAAACAGCTTTATAGACAATAGATCGGTTCTTTCTCATCTTTGGTGAAATAGAATACTGAATACATTAGAAAAGGGCATCCTAAAATGCCCTTTTGTTGTATACTTATTTTTTATACCCATACTTGAGTAAGAACCAATAGATCTATAAGGCTGTTTTATTTATATAAAAGTATTGTTAAAGAATATATGATAAGTAAAGAAATTTGTTATATTTTAGAGCATTTCAAATATTATGAAAAGTATAATTAGCTGAGTGAATATAGTTGGGGGGTTAACTACAACTAAACTTGGTGTATTAGAGTCAATTCCAATTTAGGGCGATATTAATTTATATATAGGCAAATAATTTTAAGGACTGAATCATGTAATGATTCGGTCCTTATTTTATTATGGTACTATGTTATTAGTACCATAATAAAATAATAATTAAGAGAAGAACTTTTAAAGATTTAATATTTTTAAAAGTTCTTAAAAGTGTTGAGTCTAAAGAAAATGAAACTGTGATAAGTAAAAATTTCAATTCATCTTTTAGGAGGACAAAACTTAAAGAGTATTTGGATAATCAGGGTATTAAGACTCTTATAATAACAGGAATGCTGACAGAGTGCTGTATTGACACAACTATAAGAGTAGGATTTGAATATGGTTTTGATATTATAATTCCTGAAAAGACAAATGCAACTTTCGATAGAGAAACCATTACTGGAAAAGAAATATATGAGTATCATAATTTTGTTCTTTTTAAAGATAGATTTGCTAAAGTTGAAAGTTTAGATGTTGTTTTGAAGCTAATCGAAGGAGTAAATTAATGATCAAACATATCGTAATGTGGAAGTTAAAAGAGTTTGCAAATGGTAAGCCTAAAAGTGAAAATGCATTAATTATGAAAGTGTTATTAGAGGGGTTAAAAGAATATATTGATGAAATAAAATTTATTGAAGTTGGTATAGATTTTAGTGATTCAGAAAGTTCTTATGATGTAATATTAATTAGTGAATTTGAAAGTGAAAAAGGTTTAGAAGTTTATATAAATCATCCAAAACATATAGAAGTTTCAGCATTTATAACTACAATAAGAGAGGAACGAAGAGTTGTAAATTATAGGATTTGATATATACTAGATAAATTATAAAAATATGAAAAATTATTACAATTTTCTTTTAAAGTATTAAATTCACTTTAGATATAGTAAATTTCAAGAAAGTATTTAAATTTTGAATCATTAATTGAGTATTCTAATAAAAGACATTGATACTAACGTTAGTATCAATGTCTTTTTTGTCATCAATTTATATAGTAGAGTATGAATTGAAATTTGAACGGTGGAGGATATTTAAGTGAAAATAAGAAAAATTACAACTATTATAGCAATTGCAGGTCTTATTGGTTTAATTGGATCAATAGGTGAATGCAAGGCTACTACTAATGTTAAGCTTTTAGCTACAAAAAGTACTTCATATGGTTGTGTAATAAATGGAGACAATCAATTAATTATCAAAAATAAAAATGGTGATGTAGAAGGTTATGTATCAGTTGGACAAATGTTGAATCTTGGAGCAAGTTCTAATGGAGAGATATTTGTGACAGTTCAAGAGACTGGTGTTAAAGGTTATTTAAATAATACAGATGTTTTAAATATTTCATCAGATCTAAATTCAAAATTTGAAACCTTAAACTTAGATGGAAAGACTATAAATATTAGTTCAAAAGTTAACTTAAGAACTGAACCGAGCATGAGTGGCAAGATTATTGATAAGTTAAATAATGATATAAGTATTAAAATTATTGGAAAACAAGGTCAATGGTATAAAGTAAAAGCAGATAATAAAGTAGGATATATATTTGATGAGTATATAGGAGTTTTAAATAGTAGTGAAATCAGTGTATGTAATAAAACTGTAGGAGTAATTAGTCAGAAAAAGAATATTACTACAAGTGACAGAAATAATATTGAGAGTAGTAGTATAATATCAAAAAATATGATAAATAAAGCTTCAAATAAAGTAACTGAAGTAGCACATCAAGTAAATAATAAAGTTGTTGATGTGAAGCAATTTATTCCAGCGAATGATAATATGAAAAAAGAAATTAACCACAATAATATCATTCTAGGTAAAGTAAACACAGTGAATAACATAAAATCTAGTTCTATAATTCAAAAGGCAGATGATTCAACAGTAACTACTAAAAATAATCAGAAAAAAGAGAGTGCAAAAATACAGGTAAGTACTAATACAGGTGAGCATAATATTAATAAAACTGTTGTAAAAAATGAAGGTATTCCTAAAAATTCAGTGAAAGAAGATTCTAATAAAAAACAGATAGTAGAACCTAAAAAAGAAAATGGAACTAAATCTAATGAGATAAATTCAAAAGATAAAAAAGCTGATATTAGTAAAGTAGGTAAAAATCAAAATACTAGTGATAGCAAGGAGAGCAAGACTGAAAATACTAATAAAGCAAGCAAGGTAAAAGATACTGATACTAACAAAGTAAATAAAGAAAAGAATACTGATAATAATAAGATAAATAAAGAACAAAATACCAATAGCAGTAAGGGCAGTAAAAATACAAATAAAACAAGTGAAATGACTACATTACCAAATGTGCCATTACAAAGTTGGGAAACAGGTTTTAATACTGTTCAAAATAAAATGAATGGACAAAATAGTAATAATGGCTTATTTATGATGGATATTTATACTCCAGAAAATCCAGCAGGTTATGTTGGTGGAACAGTATATGTAAGATTTGCAAATACAAATGAGATTTGTAGTGGGAAACTTCTTAGTTTAATAACTCTAGAGGGAGGAACAAATTCAAATTATGGGTATTTCTATAAAATTCCTTTATATTACAAAAATACTTATAAGGGAACATTATATTATGGAACAAACACATATGGAGATATACAAAATGGTGGTTATGTAGCACCAGGTCAAAATAAACCTATTCCATTAACTTTAGATTCAGGATATTGGAGTTTACCTAATATGGGGAATAATACAGTTTTTTGGGATGGATGTTATTTTATAAATGGAGTTCTTCAAAAAGGTTTCCAAAACATTGGAGGTAATATTTATTATTTTGGAGAAGATGGACAAGATTATAAGGGAACTTATATTATAAACGGGAAAAAATATGTATTTTCATATGAAGGAGAGTTAATCTCTGGAATACCACCAAAGCCAATTATAAGTAAATTACCTACTAATATAAAATTACAGAAGTCCTATAATTTAAATGGAAGTAAGAATTTATGGAGTATGATGCATGCTAATTTGAAAGATGGAAAAGTTATAAATATATATATTCCTAAAAATCCAGAGTTTTTAGAATTAGGATCAAATGAGGAAGTTTATAGCTACACAAAAATTAGTGGAGAGAAAGGAAGTATATTAGGACAAGCTATTTATTATACAGATAATTTAAGCGACCTTGGGACTATTGTTACTTCAGTTAGTGAAAATGGTAAAATTATTGGTGAAATATCATTTGGAAAAAGTGTAGAGGACGGAGTAAAAGGTACTTATAAAAATCTACAAACAAATGTAACAGAGGATGTTATTTTTAGACCAGGATATGAAAATTTATAAAGTTTTTTATATATTATGATAAGTAAAGAAATTTGCTATATTTTAGAGTATTTCAAATATAACGGAGAATAATTATTGATTAGCTATGTGGAATGATTTTTTTTTTCGTTTAAAAAATGTTATTATAGATATAATTCAGAGTGTTTATCTAGGAAATGAATAGGAATAAAGAGAGTTTTCTTAGGAATACTACAATAGAGAAAATTAAACATAAACAAAAGAGGAGAAAAAAAGATGATTTTTACAGAAATTAAAGATTTCTTTACTATCTTTGGAGCACCTGTATTTTTGCCAATAGTTATTTTTATAATTTGTAAGGCATTAAAAATGAGTGCTAAAAAGTCATTTCTTTCTGGACTTTATGCAGGGGTAGGGCTTCAAGGCTTTATGCTTTTAATAGGAGCATTTACACCTATAATAATGCCAGTTATAAAGCAAATGATTGCATCAACAGGAATTAACTTACCTGTTTTAGACCTTGGTTGGCAGACAACAGCTATCATAGCTTATTCAAGTAAGATAGGACTTATATTCTTTGCTTTTGCAATTATAATTCAATTAGTTTTATTTGCAACAAGATTTACAAATATATTCTTACCATCAGATTTATGGCTTAATTATACATATATGATTTGGGGTGCTTTAGTCTATACAGCTACAAAGAGCTTTGGGCTAGCAATGTTATTTATGATAATTATACTGTTATTTAGTATACTTAACTTTGAGGTTATTTGTAAAAGTTGGTCAAAATATTATAAGTATCCAAACTGTACAATTATCTCAACACATAATACAGAACCAACAGTGTTGTTATATATTTTAGATCCATTATTCAATAAGCTTGGATTTAATAAAATTAAGTTTGATCCAGAATATATGAAAGAAAAGATGGGAATCTTTGGAGAGCCAGGAACAATAGGATTATTTCTTGGAATATTAATAGGTATTTTAGGTAATATAAAGAGACTTGATACAATGGTAGCATGGGGGCAGATTATGAAACTAGGAATAGTTTTAGCTGCACTTCTAATTATATTCCCAAAAGTATCAGAGATATTTGGAAAGGCTTTTGCACCAATGGCAGAAGTTATGAATAGAAAGCTTGAAAAGGAAACAGAAGGAGAAGAGAAAAAAGGTAAAAAAAGACAATGGTACATTGGGGTTGATGATGCCACAGGTTATGGTGAACCCGCAACTCTTATTACAGGAACAATTTTAATTCCTATAATAATTCTTATGGCTTTAATTCTTCCAGGAAACAAAACACTTCCTATGGTTGACTTAGTTGCACTACCATTCATGGTTGAGGCAGTTATAGCAATGACTAAAGGAAATATATTAAAGACTGTAATAGTTTGTGGAATTTGGTATTCAGCAGGGCTTTACATGTGTACAGCAATTGCACCAATATACACACAGGCAGCGGTTGCGGCAGGTATAGCACTTCCTGCAGGAGCACTTATGATTACAAGTTTTAATATGATGGCACAACCAATTGCAGGTGGATTATTCCTGTTATTTATAACAAAAAATCCATTTATAATAGCTGGAATCATAATTGTTTACTTAATTATGTTATTCATAGTTAAAAAATATAAAGTTAGAATTCATAATCATATAGAGAGAATGGCAGAAAAGAATGCTTAAATATAAGAAGTTGACTGGGGATAGTCAACTTCTTGTTTTTTGTTATTTAAAATGAGTCAAATGCTTATAAAATCTGTTATTATAAGAATAAGTAAGAAACACGAAGGAGGAATTTATTATGAGGAATTTTGATAGTTTTGATGATGCAATTGACACAACAAAGACAATTAGAGATGCCGTTCATGGTGATATACATTTTGATGATAGATTTTTAAAAATTTTAGATACAAAGGAGTTCCAAAGACTTAGAAGAATTAATCAGCTTTCTATGGGACTTATGGTTTTTCCTAGTGCAACTCATACTAGATTTTCTCATTGCATAGGTACTTATCATATGATGGGGCTTATTATAGACCATTTAGAGAAAAAGTTTAAGAATATTAATATTGGAGAGAAAAATAGAGAGTTAGCACTTTTAGTTGCATTACTTCATGATATAGGGCATGGACCTTTTTCACATTCATTTGAAGCAGCCCTTGGGACTAATCATGAAAAGATGACTTGTAGAATAATTGAGGGTGATACTGAAATTAATAAAGTTATTAGAGAGAATTTTGGTGAGGAATATCCAGCTGATATAGCAAATCTAATTTCTAATAATTATAGTGGTGAGAATAAAGGACTTGATTTATTTTTTGTTTTAAAATCACTTATAAGTAGTCAACTTGATGCTGATAGACTTGATTATATAGTTAGAGATGCTAAAAGCACAGGAGTATCTTTTGGAAATATTGATGTTCAAAGAATTATAGATAGTATAAGGGTTACAGAGTATAATAACAAAATTTATATTTGTATTTTAGAGAAGAATATCCTTGATATTGAGGATTATATTTCAGCTAGATATAAGATGCATGAGGCAGTTTATTATCATAAAGGACATTATGATGCAGAGGCTGCAATTAAACTTATATTTGTAAGAGTTAAGGAACTTTACGCAGCAGGTGAAAGAAACTTCCCTAAAAATATTTTAAAACTTATAAGTGCAGATGAAATTTCACTTAAGGATTATATTAGTATTGATGATTTTGATATGATTTCAGCTTTTAAAGACCTTGATGAAATGGGAGATTTTATTTTAAGTAAGCTTTGTAGAGTTGTTCTTTATAGAGAGAAGTTTGAGAGATTAAGTCTTTTAGATAATGAGTCTAAGACTATTGAACTTTTTGAAGAAGATTTAAGAAAGCTTGTTTTTGAGTATGCAAGTGAATATAGCGATAAATTATTTGGATATATGTTTGTAAAAAAGAAGTATGTGAATATTTCATATAGACCAGAGAAAGAAAATATTTATGTTCTTAAAAATAATGGTGTAGTTTGTGATATTTATGACCTTGATCCAAGCATAGTTAGAAAGAATATAAAGAATTTTGTTTATATTCATAGAGAGATAATTTTAAATGCTATTGATAAGTGCAGTAAGAAAGAATTTGAAGAGAAGTTAAATCTTCTTATAGAGAATTATAATAATAGAAACTTTATTGAAATAGAAAGAAAGTTTCTGATTGGTGAAGAGGTTAGTTTTAGAGAAATTTTAGCTAAGGTTAAAAGTTTTAGAGAAGATGTAGTTGTTAGTAAGCCTAAAATGAAAGAATTAAAGGATGTTTATTATGACTATAAGGATTATTTCTTAAAAAATAATTATACATTAAGACTTAGAGAAAATGAAAAAGAAAATAAAACAACTGTCACATTTAAAAAGCCTACAAACACTAATAATGTAACGGAAAGATTTGAATATAAATTTGATGTTGATGGTTTTGATAGAGATGTAATAGTAGAAAAACTTAGCAACCAAATTAATAAAAACTATTTAGAGCAAATTGAAGAAAGTTTAGTTATTGAAAGTGTTAAGAATAAAGTTGATGTTAGAATTAATGATATTGAATATGAGCTTTCATATGATGAAGTTATTTATGTTTCAGATGGAAGTGCTATAAAAAGTGAAAGAGAGTTAGAACTTGAACTTAAGAGTAATTACTATCATAGAGCAAACCTTAAAGTTATAAGTGATTATCTTGAAACTTTAGATGGATTAACTGTAACAGGTGAATCTAAATACCAAAGAGGTATGGGATATCTTAAAGAAGCTCAGAAATATGATGGCTTAGAAGAAAATAGATAGAAAAATAGCCAGTACAAATAGTTTGTACTGGCTATTTTTAGGCTATGGCAACTTCTTTAGGTGTTGAGAATCTTAAAATTATAGATGCAATAAACAATATTCCATAAATAATAGCAACTGTTATTGCTGTTTCTACGTTTAATAAACTTACTAGATTAGTTACAATAAAGACTAATCCACCATTTATAATTCCAAATAATGAGCTTGCAATTCCTTTGTTTTCAGAGAATGATCCCATTGCAAGTGCTGTTACATTTGGAGTTATAAGTGCCATAAGCATAAAGACTAAGTAAATAGGAATTATTAAAGTAAAAACATTTCTTACAAATAAATTAGTTATAAACATAATGATTATTATTGCAAGATTTAAAAATAAACCGGTTAAAATTAAAACTTTTTCATGGACTTTAGTTACTAAAATTCTATTTATAATAACACCTATAAAGTAGGCAGAACCAAGAATCATAGTTAGATTTCCATAAAAGATAACAGATTTATCCATAGATTTTTCTACAATAAATGGTCCAACTACGTTAAATAAAACTGTTACAACATACATTATTGCAGAAATAGTTGCGTTAAAAACAAATTTTTTATGTTTTAATACAGTTCCCATAGTTCTAAGCAGTTCTTTAGGTGTATGTGTTGCTTTAACAAGACAAGTTTCTTGAAAAACTTTTAATACATAAAGAAAAATTATAAAACCGTAAATTGCAAAAAGATAAAAGTTTGATTTCCATCCAAATAAATTTTGTAGATTTGCACCTATCATTGGTCCAAGAATAGGTCCTATAGACCAACTTATAGAGAAATAAGTTGTTGCTTTTTTTAGTTCTGTTGATGTGAAAACATCAGCTAAAATAGCTCTTACTGCAACTGCAAGTCCTGCTATACTAAATCCTTGTAAAAATCTAAATAGATTTAGTGAGAATATATTTGGTGATAAAGCTATTAAAATACTAGTAATACAAAAAGCTATACCTGATATTAGCATTACTTTTTTTCTGCCTATATAATCTGAAAGTGGACCAAATAATAATTGTCCAAGTCCATATCCAAGCATATATAATCCTACTGACCATTCAACAAAAGCTGCCGAAGTATGGAAGTAGGTTGATACTTCTGGTAATGATGGTACGTACATATCAACACCAAGGCCCATTAAAAATGGTATTGCTATTATAAGTACCATAGAGTTTGTTTTCTTATTTAAGGTTTTCATTTTTTTGTTCCTTTCAAAAATACAATTCTTTCAATATATCTAATTTAGTACAATTCTTTCAATTAAAAGTGACTATAAGGTAAAAGTTTTAAATATTCAATAATTAAAATTTAAAGTTCAAATATTGATTCTTTTATCTACAAAAATATAATAAGTTAAATTAAAAAAATAAGCAGTACGATTTAATTTTTAAATCATACTGCTTATTTTAAGTTTATATAATAAGTATTTATTTTTTTCCTGTTAATTGTTTTATATTACTTTCTGATAATCCAAGTTTTTGTATAGTTACCATACCTTTATAGTTTAAATTATCTTTAACTAATTCATTAGTGAAAGAGTTTTGAGGACAAACTGTTGAGTATGTTCCATCCTTTGTTGGATTTATTAAAGTAACATTTGTATAAGGTTCTTTATTTTCACCTTTATCATTAGTTAATTCAATTGCAAAAGCTAGTTTTGAATTAGAAACATAATATAGACCGTGAATTTCTTTTTCTTGTTTTATAACCATTGGGTTACTGCTATGTATGTGTTTTGAATAAACAACTATCAATATTGCTATAGCTAAAATAATAAAGCAAAGTAATAAAGTTTTCTTTTTCATTTAAATTTACCTCCATGTATATAAGATTAATTTCTTTTGTAATTATAAAAAATAATTTGTGGATATAAGAAACAAAAGGATAGCAATTGAAAATAGTAGAGCAGTTATAAAAAATAATTATTTAGTTTAAGAATGTTAAAAAATGTTTCTTAAAAATATAAAGTTTTTGTTGTATGATTAGAAATGGAAAGATTTAAAAGATAAACATGTAATTTTGAAGTTAGTACATATTTTAGACGATAAATAAGTTTAGAAACATAGTAATCATTTTTAGAGAGTAAATTTATGTAAATGTAGTGGGAGAAATATAATGAGATACAGCGTAGAGATGGTATGTGATAGTTTTAGAAAAAAAGAAAATTTAAAGTTTATATATTTTTGGGGGCATAGAAAAGGAATTAAAAAAGTAACTAAATCATGTTTTAGTCAGTGGTATGATTCAGATTTTACTGTTGATGGAGTTTTATATAATTGTGCAGAGCAGTTTATGATGGCTGAAAAAGCAAGATTGTTTGGAGATGAAGAAACTTTAGCAGAAATTTTAGAAACATCAGAGCAGTTTAGAATAAAGTATTTAGGTAGACAGGTGAAAAATTTTGATGAAAAGATTTGGCTAAAGGAAAAATATAAAATTGTGGTTAAGGGTAATCTAGCGAAATTTTCTCAAAATGAAGAGATAAAAGAATTTTTAATTAATACAGGATACAAGGTAATTGTTGAAGCAAGTCCTTATGATATTGTTTGGGGAATTGGTTTATCAGAGCAAGATGCAAGTGATAATAATCCAACAAGATGGAAAGGTGAAAATCTTTTAGGATTTGCACTTATGGAGGTAAGAGACGAGCTTTCATAGATATTAAGGTTAAGCCAAAGAAATTTAAAGGTTTCTTTGGCTTTTTTTTAGAAACGAGGTTTCTTTAAATCTTTAGTTGTTATCTCTTTTTCTGGTGCCCCTATTAACCATTTTATGTTAACATTTAATTTGTTTTTTAAGATGTTAATTGTAGCTTGTGATAATCTTTGTTGTCCTTTTTCTATAAGTTCTACATCTGTTTTTTTTAATCCTAAAACTTGTGCAAATTCTTTTTGTGTTAAGTTAAATTTCATTCTTGTTTCTCTAAATCTTTTATTCATCAAAATCTCCTTATTATTTAGTGTTAATATTACTAAATGTTATTTTACAAATATAGCACATATTTTACTTTTAGAGTATAGAAAATTTTCTTTTTAGGAGTTAACATTATATTATTATGATTTTGCAATGGGGGATAAAAATGTATTTAGATATAATGAATGAGATTCAAGCAAAAGAAATTTGTGGATGGGAGTATGATGGAGTGTACTCTGACTATAATATGGGGGCCTGGGAAAGCTGTGTTAAAAGTAATAGTGATATTACTTTTGCAGATAAGAGAGAAGAAGAGTTTTTATCAGTTTTTAATCAGGAAAATGAACTTTTAGGATTTATTAGAATGAGCGTTATACAAACTTTATCAATTATTGGAATAGGACTTAAACCGAATCTATGTGGACAAGGTAAGGGGGGAGATATTTTAAAGCTTGCAATTGAGAAATCAAAGGAAAGATATCCAAGTAAAAGAATAGTTTTGATGGTTAAACCTTTTAACGAACGAGGAATAAAGTGTTATTCTAAAA
>JBOGAY010000301.1:0-9980 GCA_051655925.1 Sarcina sp.
CAAGTAGAAGAGATTACTTTATATAAGGATAAGATTTTTGAAAATATGAATTTATCATATAAAAGTTTTGAAAAATCTTTGAAAATACATGATATATTAGAAGCATATTATTATAAATATATGGATTTTGCTAAAGCAAATAAATTAACAGAAGAGATATCAAATAAGCTTGTAACAAGAACTAAGCCTACTCAAGGAGAGGTATATCACAGATATCTTGGCGCAGCGAGTCCTATTGGAGCTATTGATTTTGTTTCTAATTTAACAGAGGGAGTAAAAAGATGGTTTTTAAAAGGTAGAGCAGGAACAGGGAAATCAACTTTACTTAAGAAGATTGCTAAAAATGCAGAGGATAAAGGGTTTGCAGTTGAAATATATCATTGTGGATTTGATCCTAAAAGTTTAGATATGGTCATTGTAAGAGAACTTAATTTTGCTATTTTTGATAGTACTGCACCACATGAATATTTTCCAAGTAGAATAGATGATGAAGTTTTTGATACTTATAAAGAATTTTGTACAGATGATGTAGATAAAATTTTTGAAAAGGAAATAAATGACGTAGAAAATGATTATAATAAATACAAAGCTGAGGGAATTAGATTTTTAAAAGAAGCAAAAATCTTTAAAGACAAATATGATAGTATATACGATAAAGCATTAGATGAAAAGAAGGCAAATGAGATAGTTAATGATAAATTACCTATAGTATAGTTTGAATATATAAAGATTAATAAAAATGGGAAAACTCATATCATGAGTTCTCCCATTTTTTTATTTAATTTTAAAAATCCAACCAGTAGGTGCTTCTATCTCACCAAATTGTATTCCGTGAAGAATATCATAAAGTTTTTTTACTGTAGGACCAACTTCAGTTTCACTATGAAATACAACTAATTTATTTTTATATTCAATACCTCCGATAGGGGTAATTACAGCAGCTGTACCACAAGCACCAGCTTCTTTAAACTCTTTTAAATTATCAACGAAAACATCTCTTTCAAGAACATTTAAATTTAGATATTTTTTTGCAATGTACATTAATGATTTTTTTGTTATGCTTGGTAAAATTGAAGGTGATTTAGGTGTTATGAATTCATTGTTATGGGTAATTCCAAAAAAATTAGCAGCTCCAACTTCTTCTATTTTTGTATGAGTTGCAGGATCTAAATAAATACAATCGGCAAATCCACGTTTTGTAGCTATCAAATGAGGAGTTAGACTTGCAGCATAGTTTCCCCCAACTTTATCACCACCTGTCCCAAGAGGAGCAGCTCTGTCATAGTCTGCAATCATAAAGTTTGCAGGGGTCAGTCCATTTTTGAAATAAGAACCAACAGGAACACAAAATACACAGAATATATATTCTTTTGCAGGGTTTACTCCAATATTATCACCGATTCCTATTAAAAATGGTCTAAGATATAACGTAGCATCAGTTCCATAAGGAGGAACAAAATGTTCATTTGCTTTAACAACTTGCATGCAGGCATTTATAAATTTTTCTGTAGGTATTTCTGGCATTAAAAGTTTTTTTGCACTTTTGTTTAGTCTTTTAGAATTTTCATCAGCCCTAAAAAGTTGAATATCACCAATTGCAGTTCTATAAGCTTTTAATCCTTCAAAACATTGTTGACCATAATGAAGACAAGGTGAACCTTCACTCATATTTAGTGTATTATCTTTTGATAGAATCCCTTCATCCCAGATACCATCTTTCCATTTTGAAATATAACGAAAATCTGTTTTTATATAGTTAAAACCTAAAGTGCCCCAATCAATATTTATAGTTTCACTCATGATAATAGCCCCTTTCTAATATAATTTGATATAAATTATATCATAACAATTCCTATATTTCCATTATTTGTAAATCATATAATAAATTTAATATCAAAAGTTGTTTTTAATAATAAAAAGAGTATAATTAATAAATGTTCAAAACTAAACTAATGAAAAATATTTAAGGAGAGACGTACATGAGAAAACCAGATTTTTTTTCTATGATTGAAAAAAAACAATTTACTAAAGAACAATTTTTTAAGGACTTTAGAGCTGGGCTTGGTGTTGCTATTATATCATTGCCACTATCAATAGCGCTTGGGATATCTTCAGGTGTTACACCACAAGAAGGTCTTATAACTGCCGTAGTTGCAGGGCTTATAACTGCATTACTAGGAGGAAGTCCTGTTCAGATAGGGGGTCCAACAGGAGCATTTGTTGTGGTTGTTTTTGGAATAATACAAAAATATGGAATTGAAGGACTTATAATTTCGACTCTTATGGGAGGAATTATTCTTATTTTTCTTGGGGTATTTAGGCTTGGATCTTTGATAAAATTCATACCATACCCAGTTACAGTAGGGTTTACAGCAGGGGTAGCAGCTATACTTGCAACGGGGGAAGTAAAAGACTTTTTTGGACTTACAATGAATAAAGTGCCAGGTGATTTTATCAGTAAATGGATAGCGTACATAAGTCACATGAATACTGTAAATTACATAACATTAATAGTAGGAATTATTTCGTTACTTATAATTATTTTTTGGCCAAAAGTAAATAAGAATATACCCGGATCATTAGTTGCACTTATTATTGCATCTATACTTGTTAAATTATTTGGATTTCATGTTGCAACAATTGGGTCAGCTTTTGGCAATATACCATCAGCCTTTCCAATGCCTAAAATACCTATGATGAATCTAGAGCTTATAAAAGAGTTAATTGGTCCAGCTTTTACTATCGCATTATTGTCAGCGATATCGTCTCTTTTATCAGCAGTAGTTTCAGATGAAACTTTAGGTCAAAAACATAATTCAAATACAGAACTTATAGCACAAGGAGTGTCTAATATAGCTTCAGCTTTATTTGGGGGAATTCCATCAGCTGGAGTTGTAGCAAGAACAACTGCTAACATAAGAGGTGGAGGTAGAACACCTATAGCTGGAATAGTTAATGCAGTTTTATTATTAATAATAATGTTAGTACTCATGCCACTTGCAAAATTTATACCATTAGCAGCTCTTGCAGCTATTTTATTTAATGTTGCATATAAAATGACTAAGTGGAAAACAATTTATGCTATTTTTAAAGGGCCTAAATCAGATGCTTTATTATTAGCATTAACACTTATTTTAACAGTTGTGTTCAATGTGGTTATAGCAGTTGAAGTAGGAATGGCAATAGCAGCACTTACTTTTATGGTTAAAATGTCAGATTCACTTGAAATTGAAGAACTTGAAAAAGAAAAACTTGAATTAGATAGAGAGATAGATGTAAAATCTGTTGGTGGTAAAATAATTATAAAGGAATTAAAAGGTGCACTTTTCTTTGGTACTGCTAGTGTATTTAAAGATTCTATGAGAGATATAGAATATAAAAATGTTGATGTTTTAATTTTTAGAATGAGAAATATAAATGATTTAGATATAACAGCAATAAAAATGATTGATAGTTTAAATATAGCGTGTGAGCTTTATAAAGTTAAATTTATACTTACGGGGTTAAATCAAACTAATGCAAATGTTGTATCTAAATTAAAAGGTGAAGATATAACAATGTTTGCAACTATAGAAGAAGGAATAGAAGAAGCGAATAAAATATTAAATTTAAAGATTTCATAATGATGAAAAGAGATGTTTTTATTAAACATCTCTTTTTCTTTATTAAATCAATAAATGAAATTGTTTAAAGTTAATAATTTGACAATATATTTACTTAAAAATGAAATCTATTTAAAGAAGTTGCTTTAGATGGTATAATAAATGTATATTAATGCAAGAAGAAAATCTTGTATGCAAAAGGGGGATTTCTAAATGAATGCAAAGCAGTATATAGAAAATTTAATTGATGGTTTAAAGAAAAATAATCCAGGCGAGGAGGAATTCCATGCAGCGGCATATGAGGTTTTAGTTTCTTTAATACCGGTTGTTGAGGCGAATCCTATTTATATTGAAGAGGGAATCTTAGAAAGACTTATTGAGCCTGAAAGAGTTATTATGTTCAGAGTACCATGGGTAGATGATAATAATAAAGTTCAAGTTAATAGAGGATATAGGGTTCAGTTTAATAGTGCTATAGGACCTTATAAAGGAGGGCTTAGATTCCATCCATCAGTAAACTTAAGTATTATTAAATTTTTAGGATTTGAGCAAATATTTAAAAATTCACTTACAACACTTCCAATAGGTGGTGGTAAGGGGGGATCAAACTTTGATCCTAAAGGAAAATCAGATAGAGAAATTATGAGATTTTGTCAAAGTTTCATGACAGAGCTTAATAGACATATAGGGCCAAATGTTGATGTGCCAGCTGGCGATATCGGAGTTGGTGGAAGAGAAATTGGTTACATGTATGGACAATACAAAAAAATTAGAAATGCTTTTGAAAATGGAGTTTTAACAGGTAAGGGATTAAATTATGGTGGAAGTCTTGCTAGAACAGAAGCTACTGGTTATGGCCTTGTTTACTTCATGAATGAAATGTTAAATGATAATGGTGTTACAATGAGAGATAAAACTGTAATTATCTCAGGATCAGGAAATGTTGCTATTTATGCTACAGAAAAAGCTACAGAACTTGGTGCTAAGGTGGTTGCTTTATCAGATTCAGCTGGATATATATATGATGCAGATGGTATTGATTTAAATGCTATAAAAGAAATCAAAGAGGTTAAGAGAGCTAGAATTAAAGAGTATTTAAATTATAGACCAAATGCAATTTATACAGAAGGGTGTAGAGGTATATGGTCAATTAAAGCAGATATAGCTTTACCATGTGCTACTCAAAATGAAATTAATGAAGATGAAGCTAAAATGCTTGTAGAAAATGGTGTTATAGCAGTTGGAGAAGGTGCTAATATGCCATCAACTCTTGATGCTCAAAAAGTATTCTTAGATAACAAAATATTCTTTGGACCAGCAAAAGCAGCTAATGCGGGTGGTGTTGCTACATCAGCTCTTGAAATGAGTCAAAATAGTTTGAGAATGTCATGGTCATTTGAAGAAGTTGATGAAAAGTTAAAAGAAATAATGAAGAGTATATACCATAATTCAAAAGATGCAGCTAAAGAATATGGCTTTGAAGGTAATATAGTAGTTGGAGCTAACATTGCTGGATTTAAAAAAGTTGCAGATGCAATGCTTGCACAAGGTATAATTTAATATAGAGATTTAAGAGGAGCGGTTTTACTGCTCCTTTTATTAATGATTTGAAATTTATCTAAAATAGAATTTTGGTTTATGCTATAATAAAAATGTTTTTTAGAAATTTTAAAAAGAAAGAGGAAGATATTAATGGTAAAAAAAACAAGTAAAAATGATGATTTTTTATTTGCTTGTAAAAATGAAATAGCTTCACCAAAGTTATATAATTTTATAGTTGATCTTTTTAATCAGGGAAGAGTAAAAGAAGCTAAAAGTGTTGCTAATTTAGATTATTTAATAGACTATCTTGCAGCTTGTGTTAAAGCAAGGGATAGATTTTCAACAATAGATACAAGCAAAAGAATTAAAGAAAGATTCGAAGATTTAAAGAAAAAAGGAATAGAGATTCCAATGCTAGAAGAGTCTTTTGAAAAAGTTATTAAAAATAATAAATTAAAATTATAGAATAAATAAACCTCCTTATGAAAACAATAGATATATAAGTTTTTATATTAAGGAGGTTTATTTTTATGAAAAAAATATTATATATATCAGTTAACTCAAAATCAGAGTCTGAGTCATCAAGTAAGACAGTAGCAAGAAAACTTATAAATGAGGTGCTTAATGAATGTAAATATAAAGTACCTAAAAATACTATAGAAAATTGTGATGATAATATTTATAAAAAAGATGAGGAGTGCTGTCATGAACATAAACATCATCATCATCATCATCATCATCATGAAGTTTGTGCAGAAACAAAAAAAGATGTTAAGTGCAATGAAGAAATAATGGTAGATGAATTAAAAAATGATTTGTCTGTAGAAGAAGAAAATGTGGATAAATTAAAGATTGATTTATCAGAAAAAGAAGAAAAAGTAAGTGAATCACAAAAAGATTTACTAACAGAACCTATAAAAGAATATAATGTAGAAACAGTAGAAGCTAAAGCTAAGCATAAAGCACAAGTAAACTGTGATAATATCAATGAATTTATAAAGGATTGTTGCCCAGATAAAAATCACAAGCATGATAAGGAAGAATGTTGTGGTGAAAAGCACCATCACCACCATCATCATCATCATGGTTGTTGTGATGAAGATAGTCATTACAAGCAAAAATGTGAAGAATTTGATACTTCAGATTGGGAAGAATGCACTGGATTTGTAGTTGAAGAGATAGATTTGTTTAAAGATTATATACCACAACTCACACATGAATTTTATGAATGTAGAAATACTTTAGTTGATGGGCCAGGGCCTTGCTATGAAAAGCTTACGCATGTTCAAAGAAGAGATATGGCTAGAATTAAAGAACTTGCAATGCAGTTTAAGGAAGCTGATATTTATATAATTGCAGCACCTATGTGGAGTTTATTATTCCCAGCACCATTAAAACAATATTTAGATTGTGTTATTTTAAATGGAGTTACTGCTGAGATAAGTAAAAAGTGTTGTAGAGGAACTTTAGATGATAAAGAAAGAAAGATGGTATTCGTACAATCAGTTGGAGGAGAGCTTCCTATATTCCTTAAATGTAAATTAGACCATAGTAATGCATACTTAAAAGATATATCAAAATTCTTAGGTATATCAAAATATACAGAGCTATTAGTTGATGGAACAGGTTATACAGAACATGAAAGACAGGAAGCAGTATGTGAAGCAATGAAGGATATACCACACATTGCTAAATGTCTTATCAAATAATATGTAAATATAAATATTTTATGGTACAATATAAAATAGTATAAAGCTTACTAAGTTTTCTTAGTAAGCTTTTTTTCTGAATTAAATGTTTCAAGATGAGGAGAAATAGATGAAAGAGTTTAAAGAATTAAATATAAAAGAAGATTTAGTAGAGGCTTTAAAAAAACAAGGAATTAATAATCCAACTGATATACAAGCTTTAGCTATTCCTAAAGCAATTGAAGGTTTGAGTTTAGTTGCTCAATCAGAAACTGGAACAGGAAAAACGCTTGCATATCTTATACCAGTTATACAAAAAATTGATACAACAAAAAATGAAAATCAAGCTATAATATTAGCGCCGACTCATGAACTTGCAGCACAGATAAATAGTACAATAATAGAGTTAAGCAAAAACTTAAAAAATAAAGTATCATCACTTATGATAGTTGGTAGTGGAAATATAAAAAGACAGATGGATTCATTAAAGAAAAAACCACAGATAATTGTAGGTTCAAGTGGTAGAATAATGGAGCTTATTCAAAAGAAAAAAATATCAGCACATACTGTGAAGATACTTGTAATGGATGAGGGGGATAAACTTTTACATTTTAAAAATGTAGAAGAAGTTAATGCAATAAGAAAAGCAATGATGAGAGATACTCAAAAACTTTTATTTTCAGCAACATTAACAGAAGAAACTTTAGCTGTTGTAGGTAAGGTTATGGATAATTATGAGCTTATAAAAGTAAAGGAAAAAAATGAAGTTAATACAGATATTGAACATGCATATTTCTTTGTACAATCTAGAGATAAAGATGATGCATTAAGAAGAATTATACATGCTACAAAAGCATCAAAAATATTAGTTTTTATAAATAGAAATTATGATTTGAAAATAACTTTAGAAAAGTTAAGATTCCATAAAATTAATGTTGACTCATTACATGGGGAAAATAATAAAGAAAGAAGAAAGAAAGCTTTAGATGATTTTAGAAATGGAAAAATTCAAGTTTTAATGGCATCAGACGTTGCAGCTAGAGGGCTTGATATTAAAGGGTTAACACATATTATAAATTTAGATATTCCAGAAGATCCTAAAAACTATTTACATAGAGTAGGTAGAGTAGGTAGAGCAGGAGCTAAGGGAACTGCATATTCAATAGTAGATAAATCAGAAGAGCGTATCATAAATAGATATGAGAAAACTTTTGATATTGAAATTCCAGAAATGGTAACTTATGAAGGTGAAATCATAACTAAAGAAGAAAGAGATGAAAGAGTGCCTAAAAGAGAGAAAAAAGTAGTAGATGAAAGAGTGAAAAAAGTTGTGAAAGCTAAATCAAAATCAAAAAATAGTTCTGTAGCAAGAGCGTTATCAAGAAGAAGATAGTAGGTAAAAACATTCATTTGCGTGTAGTATGATGAATGTTTTTTTTATTTATAAATTGTTAACTTGAGAGTAGCATAATTTCTAAATTATAATAAATATAATAACTTGTAGTTAACATTTATAAAAGGGTAAGTAAATTTAGTGTAATATAAAAAATCAGGGGGATTAATTATATGAAAAAGTTAGTAGTAGGTGCTTTAGTGGCAATAATAGTTGGGGGGACATTTGTAGGATGTGGGGCTGAAAAGCCAAGTACAGAAACAAGTGGACAAGAAGCGGTGAAAATAGATGTTACAACATCAGTTGCAGGACTTGTAGAAAAATTTCCGATAAGAATGCCAATGGATGTAACAGATCAGGATTTAAAAGATGTATATAAGATAAATATGGATAATATGAATTCTTATGCCATGAAGCAATGTGGAATGACTCCAGGTATAGATGTAATAGGAATATTTGAGGCGAAGGAAGGAAAAGTAGAAGAAGTTAAAAAGGATCTTCAAAAAATATTAGATACTAAAAAGCAAGCAGCTTATTTACCACCAGAAATGGAAGCGCTAGAGAATGCTAAGATAATTAATAATGGAAATTATGTTGGAATATTCTTAGTTCAAGGTGAAGAAGAAGGAGTAAATCCAGTAACTGAAATTGAAACAGAATTCAATACAATGTTTACAAAATAGTATAAAAGTACCCTTTGTATAAAGGGTACTTTTTTTATAGGAGGTAAAAAATGATTTTTAGTAGCATTCTTTTTATATTTAGATTTTTACCAGTGGCATTAATATTATATTATTTAGCCCCTTTTAAATATAAAAATTTAGTGATTTTGATTTTAAGCTTATTTTTTTATTCATGGGGAGAGCCAAAGTATTTTGGAATAATGATTGCTTCTATAATAGTAGATTACACTGTTGGAAGAGGTATTGAAAAATATTATGATAATAAATTTAATAAGAAAATATTTCTTGGAATTTCTATTATTTTCAATTTGGGAATGTTAATATTTTTCAAGTATTCAAATTTCTTTATTGATAATATAAATCTTTTATTAAATACAAGTTTTAATAATTTAGATTTAACATTGCCTTTGGGAATAAGTTTTTATACATTTCAAACAATGACTTATAGTATAGATGTTTATAGGGGAAAGGTTAAAGCAGAAAAAAATATAATTAATTTTGGGGCATATGTAGCGTTATTTCCACAGCTTATAGCTGGGCCGATAGTTAAATATACTGATATTGCAGTAGAACTTAAAGAGAGAATAATTAATATGGATAAGCTGTATATAGGTATAAAATTATTTATTCTTGGACTTGCTAGAAAAGTTTTAATAGCCAATAATATAGGACTTTTATGGAATGAGATACAAGCTATAGGGTTTGAGAATATAGGAATGGGAATGGCTTGGCTTGGAGCAATAGCTTTTACTATTCAAATATATTTTGATTTTAGTGGATATTCATTAATGGCAAGAGGACTTGGAGCAATGCTTGGTTTCACTTTTCCGGAAAACTTTAATTATCCTTTAATTTCAAAAAGTGTGTCTGAATTCTGGAGAAGATGGCATATAACTCTTGGAAATTTCTTTAGAGAATATGTATATATTCCTATGGGAGGGAATCGTGTAAATAAAAGTAGACTGACACTGAATTTATTAGTAGTTTGGGCTCTTACAGGTTTTTGGCATGGAGCTGAATATAACTTTGTTTTATGGGGAATATATTTCTTTATCATTCTTCTTTTGGAAAA
>JBOGAY010000302.1:0-1728 GCA_051655925.1 Sarcina sp.
TTAATCTCTTTATATGATTTCCTGTTTCAAGATCATTAAATTGATTAACAGCCTCTAACGATGAAACTAAAGATAACATCAAATCTTCATATTTTCTTTTTTCTGTTAAACTTTTTTTCCCTTTATACAGTAAAATTAAGCTAATAAATAAAATTCCAATTGAAAATACTAAAATTCTTTTAGAATTATCTGTTTCATAGTTATTTTTTTCCAAATAAATATTTTTGCTCATATTTTCATTTAAAAAACTTGCAGAAATATCTTTTAATGCTTCATATAATTCATTTTGTTCTTCATTTACAACCATTGATACATCATATTTTTTATCCAAAATTCCAGCAATTTTAATCTCTTTGTCACATCCATTATTATATAATTTATTAATCAATGTTTTATAATCACTAATGCTGTAGTCAGCTTCTTTTTTTCTTACCTTTTCTATTGTTTCATCAATATCTTTAACATAAATAAAATTCTCTTCTTTTAAAAATTTTCTTAGGTAATCCATATAATATGAATTTTCTACAACAGCAAACTTTTTTTTTCTTGCTTCTACTAAATTATTTATAAATCCATCTTCTTTCCTATTAAAAATAACAGGAGTTAATGTGTAATATGGATTTGTATAATTTTTATTATCTCTTATACTGTTTTCCACTGTTGAGGCAATTGTTATATCACTATTTTTCCAATCTTCCTCTTTTGAATAAAATATTTTTTTTATCTGAATACCTAAAATCTCTCCTACATCTTTTAAATACTCAATTGCCAAACCCTTTTCTTCGCCATCTTCTATATAATAAAGGGGGTAATTAGTTTTTTCTGTTGGAAAAACCACACTTATTGATTTATCTTTCAAATTTGTATATTTATTTTTAAATTTATCTTTATAGTATTCTCTTCTAGAGTCACTTATCATATTCTTTAATACTTCTGGTGAAATTTCATCAAAATATCTTTTTAAATCCTTATAAAGTTTTTTTTCAGTTTTTGGAACTGCTAACGTTGTTACCATAATAGAGATTCTACTTAATTCTATTTTACTTAAGTTATCCTTAAATCCATATTGATTATCAGCTACAAATCCATCAATCTCTCTATCTTTGAGCATTTGTAACCCTTTTTCACGAGTTTCTATATCTATTATCTCACTATATAAAAAATCATACTTTTCTAAAAACTCTCTATCTAAATATGTGCCTTTGATAACTCCAACCTTTTTTTTATAAAAATTTGTAATATCTATGTAATCATTATTTAAAAAATACATATTTGCTTTTAAATAAAAAAATGTAGGAATAAAATAATACTTTTCTCTTCTTTGCTCATTTTCTACCAAATCCATTATAAGAATTTCTTTACCTTTTTCCATATCTAAGATTAGATTTGTATCTAATTCTTTTAAAGTTAAATTTATTTTCTTTTTTTTATTAATGTCTTCAAATATTTTTGGATATAATCCTTTATATTGATTTTTTTCTTTATAGAAGAAAAAACTATTTTCATTTTCTAATAAAACTACATGCTCTTTTCCCATTAAAGTTGTACATAATAAAAAAGAAAAGAGTAGAAATTTTAACATGTATTTAATCTCCCCCTAATTTATTTTTTTTAATTATACTATAATTTTAATGAAAAAGTAATCATAAAAAGATTAATTTTAGTTCCCATGAATAAATTGACAAATTAACCAAGATAATATATCATTAAAACATAAACAAAAGCATT
>JBOGAY010000303.1:0-5832 GCA_051655925.1 Sarcina sp.
TTATAATAATTTCCTAAGTTATATGCAATAGAAAATGTAACTACTAATCCTATTATTCCAAAGGTTGAATCACTTGCTTTATTAAAAAAAGATTGTAACCCAACTCTTTGTAACCATAAAGTAAAAGGTTCAAAAGGAAATTGAGAAATTAACATAAAAACAGATCCAATTATAATTAAAGGCATTGCAGAAGCCATTCCATCGCGTAGACTTAATAGATGTCTTTGATTTCCAATTCCTTTTGCAACTTTATTTATTTTATTGATTAAATTATTATTTGACATATAATTCCTCCTTTTGAATTACCTATTCACCACGAAAATTAGATCTGGCTAACATTGTTAGCTGGTGTCTTTTTCCACGAATTGCTACTCCTAATGCATAAATATTTTCTGGTAAACAAACCCCATTAAAAGAATCTCCTATATGATGTAAATCTACTCCACAAGCTTTTGCTGCTAGTCCAATTTTTCGAATAGTATATTCATCTGAAGAATCTTGACTAGTTCCATTAGCAGCCATAATTAAAACTTTTTCTTTTATATCTTTTCCTTTATTAAATTCTTTTACCATATCTACGATAGCACGTAAATCTTGTTCCATAAAATGAGGTACTGTATATGGTGCTGGGACTAAAAGGACATCTATTCCTGCTTTTATAAAATCTTTTGCAATTTCTAAATTCATAACAGGTTCATCTACTCCTGCTCCATGCATTTTCCCAGCTATTATTAATCCTTTAAAATATTTTCGAGCCATCTCTATAGAGTCCTTTATGGCTGAGTTCGATACTCCAGTTCCAGGATTACCTGTTAAACAAATAAAACTAAAACCATATTCATCTGCTAATTTTAAAGTTTTAGGGGAAACAATTCTTCCTATAGAAATTTCATGTCGCTCTTGATTCATTGTTGCTTTTTTATCTATAGGTTCAAGATTTATTCCAATTGGACGACAAATTGCATTGTGAATCCACTTAATATGTTCAGATTGAGGGATGTTACTTGGAATTCCTTTAATTTCAGGTTCGATTAAATCTAAAACATTAAAAAGAATTAAATCTGCACCAGCGGCTCTTTCTATTTCGGCATTTGTTAAACTATTTAAATATGGTTGTTCAGTTGGAACATTTTCGGCCATTATAATTCGACCTTCTGAAGCTAGTATACTTTGTTTTAATTCCAGAGGTGTTACATTTAAAAAATCTTTTCCTGCAAAATCAAGTAATCTTTTTGTCATAAAATAATCCTCCTAGATAAAAAATATATTCCTTCAAACTTGTTATAACATGTTTTAAACTTGATACAAGTATAAAACTTTTTTTTATTTGTGTCAATAAAATTTTATATATTTTTGTACTTTTTACGAAATAATTATTTTTTTTACAAACGTATTTAAAATTAAATGCAAAGCATCTTGTATTAAATAAGACAAAAGTTATAAAACTATTAATTAAAAAAGAGTGAAATTTAATATTCACTCTAAAATTAGAAGATCTTATTTATTATACAATCTGTCATAAAGGCTTTATCTGCCTGTAAAATTCTCAATCCTTAAACGTTTATCTCAAAAAAATGAATGAAATAAACTTTCCTCGCTCTTATGGAGTATAAATCATTTTCCTTTAAAATAGTTTTCCCTAAATTTAGTTACTTTATCTACTAACTTTACATCGAGATTTTCTATATCTACTATAATAAAGCATGTATTTACTTATTTCTTTTTTCTTTTGAGGAAGTTTGTTGATTACTGTTATTATTTTATTTCCTTGTATAATATATCTAACTCCATTTTTTTCAAATTCTCCATTTTTTCTAAATTCATCTTTGTAGAATATCTCCAATATTTCACTTTTAATAGAATCTAAGTCTACTCTTTTAACTCTTTCTAGATATCTTAATAAGCCATGTTCTGTTATTTTTAAGTTTATTTTTTTATCTACCTTTTTTTCAACTTTCTTATTAAATATATCTTTATCTTTAGCTAGATTCTCTGAGTATATAACTTTATCAAATAAACATTCCATAGTTTCTTTTTTTTTCTCTAGTTCCTTTTTCAAATTTTCTTTAGCTTTTATTTTTTCATCGATTTTTTCCACTTGAGCTATTAAATTCTTTAAATTTTCTTCATCATTTAAAGCTAATGAACACTCATTTAATTTAATGATTTTTTTTAAAATTTTAACAAATTTTAATTCAATTCTATTTTTAAAGCTATTAAGGAATTCTTCTTGTCTTCGTTTTTTTCTTTTGATAGCATTTTCAATAACTATTTTCTTTTTATATAGGCTTAAAATTTCATTTTTTGTTTCAGTAATACTACTTTGTCTCATTTTACACCTCACTTGTTAATTTAAAGAAAAATGGATAAGTACTTAATCTTTGTCCATTTGAAATATATCTAAATACAAGACTTTCACAAAATATTTCATATTCTTTTTCAGTTAACTTTTTATATGTAATTAACTTTTTTATATTTGGAGAAAAAGATTCATTTAATTTTATACCTGTGTCATAAAAAGAGTAATACATTTGTTCTTTTTTATTTAATCTTATCGCCATAGTCATTCCAAGAAAGCTATCTAAACTCTTAGATATACCTTTCAAACCACGTTCTATACTTTGTTGATAGAAGTTTATAAATTGATTGCTATCAAAATATAATCTAAGTTTTGTATCAAGTATATATATATCTTTCTTTCCAATTTTCATAAATTTGATATCCATCCATTTGACTTTTGACCTATCATATTCAATTGCTATATTGAATTTTTCAATAAGAGTATTGAACTCATCTTTTAAGTTACATTTTTCAAAAATTTCACAACTTTCACTTTTTATCTTTCCATCTTTTAATACAGTTATTTTTCTTATTTTTTCATTTTTCAAATGAATGCAACTAACTCCTTCAAAAATATCGTATCTACTGTGAAGTTTTGAAATATCATTATTTTGTAGTTGTTCTTTTATAAATAGTTCTTCAATGACTCTTTTAATAACTATTTTTTCATCCTTATTGTTTGATTTCAATGCTTCATCTAAGTTAAACCCATTTGATATTAAGCCACATCTCTTTTTTATCTCTTTGTACCCATCATAAAATAGCTTGCTAGTATCTGTTGTATTTAATAAAAATATATTCCAGTTTTCTTTATTGTAAGAAGTAGTAATCTCTCCGATACCTTTATTTTTTAATATATATTTACCAAATTTTAAACTATTTATAAGTTCAGAAATTTCTTTTTCTCTATCTTTAGCAGTTATATCTTCACCACTTTTAAGTCTATCTTTAATTAAATATAAATCTACATTTTTTGAAATATTTTTTAAATTTTTTTCGAAATATGATTTATTACTTTTATTTTCAAAATACTCATAATTATTTAATGTTATGAGTTCTATTTTTATATATTTAGATAGATTATGCTCTAATAAATCTTTTAAAAGTGTAAAATAATAAGATCTAAGTTTTGTTAAATCATTTGGAGTTTTAACTAAAAAGTTTGTTTCTATTGTTTTAGAATAAGGATTTCTTTCATAATATTTTCCATCTTCCTTAGGTAAAAGAAGTTTTGTAGCACTATCGTAACCTATTTTTATAGCTCTTTTTAGTTTAGATTTATCGTAAAAAAGAGATTCATGAGCAAATGTTTTTTGATCCAAATTTAAAGTATATTCTTCAAAAATATTAGATTTTTCAAAACTACATTTTAAAAATTTATAAATTTTATCTTTAGATAACTTATTTATAAAAAAATAAATTGAATTTATATCAATATATTTTATATCTTTTTCAATTTTTAAAATATCCTCATAAGCCAGATATCTAATTATAAGATTTAAAAGTATTAAAGAGTCAATTTTTTCTAAGCTTTCCAATTCATCTATTTCATATGCTTCTCCTATTACAAAAAATTCTATAAACTCTAAATTATTTATATCTAAATTTACATCTCCTAAAATATAAAGTTCTTTACTTATATAAAAAGATTTTAATCCTTTTATATTTCTAATTTTCTTTAAAAATATGCTATAATCTTTAAAATTACTTTCTTTTTTTAATACAACTATATCTAAATTAACCTTATATATCTTAAAATCTTTGAGTATTCTTTTATAATTTAATTTTTTTACCTTAAATCTCCCATCATAAAAATGTTCTTTCAATATTTTTCCTCCAACATCTTTTTTAATTCTCTTACTAGATGTTCATTTATTTCTAGTTCATCACTATTTTCTCTGTATCTTAAAACTCCTGAAACTACAACTATTTTACTGTCTTTATAATCACAAATTTCATAGCTTTTATTGTAAATATCTTCAAGTCTATAAAAGGCTATATCTTTATTTGTTACCTTTAACTTATTGCTTATAAGATTTATAATAAAGAACTTTTTACCAGAAGCTATATACTCTCTTTTTTGAATAATTTTATCTCTGATAATATCATTAAAAAACTCTCTACTATTTAATTTTTCTAAATTATAATTTTTATAATCTATATACATGCCTCCTTCACTTATATCGTCAAATATTTCCAACATACCTATAGATAAAATATTAACTATATTTTTTAATCTGATATCATAAATTCTAAATATTTCCTTTATTATAATCTCGCCTAAAGTTCCTTTAAATATAGCTTGATAAATATAAGGTAAAATTATCTCATCATTTTTTTCAAACGTTCCAACCTTATTTTCTAAGATATTTTTTAAAAGTGGAATAGCTTTTAACTCACTTAATCTGCAATCTTTTTTAGAAATATTTCCATTTATTTTATGAAATAATATATTATCGATTGTCTCTCTAGCACTTCTTATGACTGTATAACTATCAATTTTTCCGACACCAGAAAAATAAGCTACACTTTCATTTTCTTCTAAAGCTCTTGTTGGATTTTTTAAAATATACATTCTAAAATTTTCATATTTTTTATAAAAGGTTAAGAATTTATTAAGATAAGTTATTCTGATATTTTTATCTTCGGTATTTTTTATTATTTGATTATAGGTCGATATTTCATCTAAATATGTATTCTCAAAATATCTTCTTACTTCATTATCTCTTCCTAAAATCTCTTGTTGAACAGTATTTTTTCGGTCTCCTTCTTCTTTAAAAGTCTCTTCTAACAAAAAGTTGAAATCTTCAATAAACAATCTATCAGCACTTTTGAATCTTTTAATAACTTCAAAACTATCATTATCTAAATAAATATTTCTTTTTTTACATCGAACCTTTGTTCTATTACATCTTCCAATTCCTTGTATAATTTTACTAACTACATTTTCAACGTAGTCATATCTTTGTCTGTAAACTTTTTTAAAATACATATCATCAAACCTATTTAAAAGTAAAGAGCGTTCATATTTTGTTAATGCTTTATTTCTTAATAATAAATTTGTATAATAAAGCAAAACTATCTTTTCATTAAAAAGATCTTCAAAACTTACAAGATTAGTTTTATTTTCCAACGCTATCTCATCAATATCCTTATATTTTAGAGTGATTCCTGTTTCTTCTTGAATTTCACTACTTATTTTAATTAAATTTTTATCCAATCTTTTGCTATAAGGATGTCTTATATTTACACCAACTCCAGCACTTTGATAAGTTGTAAAGATTATGGTTTTAGTTTTGTAATCTCTTAAATTTTCCATTAGTTCATTCTCTTCTTTATCACTTATTAAAACTTCATCAAGTTCTTTAGATCTATAATCCTTAAAATAAACCTTTTTCTTTAAATGCTTCCCCATTTCTAGTGCTGCTTTTTTTAGAATATTTTTATGAGTGAATCTATTACTTAAAAAAAGTAAGCTACTTGTTTCCTCAT
>JBOGAY010000304.1:0-4144 GCA_051655925.1 Sarcina sp.
TGCTCTCTATCCTGTAACTTTAGGTTTTCAATCTCATCTTTTTTTCTTAGGTAATCCCCAATATAGCTTTCAAAGAGCTTATTCATATCAAAAAGTAGGGCAAAAGCAATTTCGCTACCTTTATATGGTGAAAAACTATTATTTAAAAGAAAGATCTTACACCACTTTAGAACCTGTTCATAGTTTTTCATATCTCGCCCTAACTTAATTTTTGAAAAACAACTATTGTAGTCATAGATGGGTTTTATATCTTCAAATACAAATTTAAACTCTCTAATTCTCTTTTTATTAGTTAAGGTTGTACATTTTTTATAAAGAAAATCTAGCGTAGTTTTTATAATCTGATTCTCTATTCTATCTGGGCTAAATTCATCATATTCAACAGCAAATCGCTCTTTATGAATAGAGTTCTTTTTAATCTGGTCAGATATTTTTAACCTTCCTTTTAAATATTTAAGATTATCCTCTTTCTTTATATAATTTGATTTTATTCCTTTTTTTAGAAGTAATGATAACTCCTCTAAAAACATCTTTATAAAAATTTCATAAAGGGTCATTTTTTCAACCTTTAAATTAGCTATTTTTGTAGTTTTAAAGGGAGAATCCTTTAGAGTTCTTAACATCTTTAATAGAATTTTTTTACTTTTTTCTATATCTTCATCTTCATCTAACCTAGTTATCTTAGGTAGTATTTCTATAGTTCTTCCACTTTTTGTTTGAATTATTCCAACATAATTTTGAGCCTGAAGAAACTTTCCTCTTTTATTTTGTCCTAATTTAAGATACTGAACATGATCTGAGTTTTGTAATACAAAGGTTTCAATCTCTTCAAAAGTTTCTTTATTTACAGCTATATTCTTTCCATCGTTTTCTGCTCCTATAAAAATAGAACTATATTCAGTTAGAGTTATATTTCTTTTATCATTCATTTTAATTTTCTCCAAATTCAGAAACTTTCAGATAACTTTCCCTTGTAAATTCATCATTAACTCTATAACTAAACTCGCTTAACTCCATATCATCTAAATTAAATCCAAATATACTCTTACTAATTACATTTTCACTAATAATAAATTTATTTCCAGATTTTCCAATTTGCTTTTCATGATCTCCTAATACAAGTTGAATCTTTTCCCAATCGTCATAAAAATACTCTTGCAACAGAGGAATTACTCTGTTTCTCATAACATTATTAAGATCTTGGAGGGTTTTTATATTTATAAAATATGCATGTCCTATTGTGTGATCTCTATCGTAAAGATATTCTATTCTTTCATTAATAACTTTCAAAAAATTACTTATATTGATTTCTGGTGCATCCTCTATGCTTTTTTCAGATAAACAATCTAATTGGGGCATCATCTCAATGAATTCAAAACGTCTTCTAAGAGCTGTATCTAATAAAGCTATACTTCTATCTGCTGTATTCATTGTTCCTATTATATATAGATTATTAGGCACGCCAAAACTCTCTTTACTATATGGTAGTGTTATTTTAATCTGTTCATCATTTCCAATTCTTTTACTATCTTCAATTAGAGTTATTAGTTCTCCAAAAATTTTAGATATATTTCCTCTATTTATTTCATCTATAATCAATACATAGTTTTTTAATTCATCTTTCTTTTCTAAATAATTAGAGCTAGCCAATAACTTTTCTAATATTGGAGTATAGTATGGCTCCAATCCATTTTTTATTGAATTATTCTCTCCAGCCTCATACATTTTTTTTAGTGTTGCTATTGAAAGTGAATGTTTACTTTTTCCTGCAAATTTATCAAAATGAATACTTTTTTCAGTTATGTCAGTTATTGTAAAATAGGATTTTTTAGTTTTAACCTCTAAACCTTTCTCTTCATCTAATTTATCTAAAATAACCTCTTTAAAAACATCTTCAAAATCTTTTTTCCTGTCATTAGTGTTTTCACTGTTTTTTAAATTTTTCAATGCTCTTCTAGAAATCTCTTTAAATATTCCATTAGCTACGTTATAACTAATATTTTCACTCTCATCTATCTCTGCTCTTATTCCCTCTACAAAATCTTCATAACTATACGATTGATGAAAAGTTATCATCTCAATTTGACTATTGTCTCTGTATTCTTTAAATTTTTCCCTAAGTCTATTTCTTTTTTCCTCATCATTTAAAGTATCATCAGAATTAATAGCTATATAAAACTCATTATCTAATATTTCAATTGCTCTATCTATTGTATTATAAGTTTTTCCTGTTCCCGGTGGACCATATAGAATTTGATTTAAAGGCTTTTTATCAATAATATCTTTCTCTGGTAACACTAAATTACTGGACATTTTTGTATTTTCACATAGCTTTTTATAAAGTTCCCAGTAAAATATTAATTTTTTATAAACATCCTCTTTTGAATCACTTAATTCATACATTAATTTTTTTTGAATCTCAATAAAAGTTAATGGTCTAAAATTTATTTTATATTTTTTTTGTAATTCATTCTTTAACTTTAAAACTTTATCATAAGAACTTATTGAAGTAAATCTATCTGGAAATAAAGCACATAAAAATCTATATCTCACTGCCCTATAATTTCTCTCTTTAGAAGATGAATTTTTTTTAGTATTTAATAATTCTATTAATAAATTTTCTACCTTCTGAATATCTGACTCTTTTAACATTGAAATAATTAATTGCATATCTTTGTCAATTTTTTTTCTTACTTTATCTCTATCAGCATTGTACATATTTCCTTGTCCTACATCTGATATTCCGTTTTCAACTTTGAAAAAGTATCTTTCTAAAAAATCATCAATAGTTTTTAACTCTCCATTAGAAGATGAATTTATTATATTCTCCAACTCATTTCTATTTACATTTTCTTTATCTTTTAAACTTTCTTTTATATTCTGCAATATTTCAATCCATTTTTTAAGGTCTTTATACCAATCATTTTCTTTAAAATCATACTCTTTCAAAAACTCTTCAAATTCATTTAATAATGATCTCAATTTTTGTTCCCCCTTATAATCTTAAACTCTAACAAATTCATTTAACTTGCTTTTTAAATACTTATCTTCACATCTATATTCAAAGTATAAATCTGTGCCACTTATTTTTGCATAGATAGATTTTTTAGCATTGTTCTTATATATAACATGACATAACGATTCCTTATGTATATATTTAGCTTTTAGCAACATTGGATTAGGATTTTTTGTATTGATGTGACATTCAACTATAAATCCAGGAGATAGCAACTCAATATTACTTTTTTTTACCAGTTTATTTTTCTCGAATACTATATTTTTATTTTTATATTTAACAAAATATAGCTCACCTATTATCTTTTCAATAGGTAAGTTTACAACTGTTATAGCTTTTTGAGGTTTTTTATCTTCTAACTCTTTTTTCTTATTTACATCATCTTTAGCATTATGCTCTTTAACTAAATTAAACCAATATTTTCTTCTACCATTATAATCTATTCTTACATCTTCTAAAATCTCTTTTAAATCGTCCTCTTCATAATCAGAAAAATATTCTTCAAGACTTGGTAATGCAATATAATTCTGTGCTATATTAGATTTTAGTTGCTGATGTATTTTTTTTATCAAATTTTTCTTTCTGTCATATATAGAAAGTTTTGTTCCTCCACCTAAATATTGATTTTTCCCCATAAAATCACTCCCTTGGTTTATTTTTTAATTCTCTTAATATAATTAAAGAGAGAAAATCTAGTTCCTCTCTTTAAAATTATTTCTCTTTGTTATATCTTACTTAATATCTTCCCAAACTTCTCATAATTCAGTTTAACTCCATCATCTAAATCAAGAGATATCTTTTGGTCTGCTATATGTTTAACTTCATTAGCATAATCTTTTAACTCTTTTAACTCTGCATCTAACTCTTTTAATCTCTTATCTGCATCTTTTTTATCTTTTGGAGTAGTATTCTCATCACTACTTAATCTCTCATAGTATGCTCTTTGATTGTCTAGTATCTCTTGGTATGGTAATAGATAGTCTGCTCTCACTCTTCCTATACTATTCTCCTCATATCTATGTAGGTATATTAAAGTAGAGAATGCATCTTTTTTACCACTGTTCATCATCCAGTATATAGGTCTCTTTTTATATCTTTGTAAATGATCCTTATAGAAATCTTTTATAA
>JBOGAY010000305.1:0-3020 GCA_051655925.1 Sarcina sp.
TTTAAAAATATACCGGGGCTAAAAGTTATAGTTTTTTATCCTAAAAATGGAGTTAGTAAAATACAAGAGTATCAAATGTTAACACAAGAAGGTAATAATGTTTCAGTGGTATCTATTAATGGAAATTTTGATGATGCTCAAAGTGCTGTGAAAAAAATATTTGCAGATAATGATTTTAAAAAAGTTATGAAAGAAAAAAATATATTATTTAGTTCTGCAAATTCTATTAATATAGCAAGACTTATTCCACAAATTGTTTATTATTTTTATGGATATTTTAAATTATTAAATGATAAAAAAATACAAAAAGATGAACAAATAAATATTGTAGTACCAACAGGAAACTTTGGGAATATTTTAGCAGCATATTATGCTAAAAAGATTGGGCTTCCAATAAATAATTTTATCTGTGCATCAAATGAAAATAATGTATTAACTAATTTTATTAATACTAAAGTGTATGACAAAAACAGAGAATTGATTTTAACAGAATCTCCTTCAATGGATATACTTGTTAGTTCAAATCTTGAAAGATTATTATTTGAGTTAACTAATAGAGATTCAGAAAAAGTAGCAAATTTTATGGATCTTCTTAATACTACAGGTATATATGAAATAGATGATAATATGAAAAATAATATGAAAGACTTCTATGCCTATTCAACTGATAAAAATTTAGTTTATTATGAAATAAAAAATTTATTTGAAAATAAAAATTATCTTATGGATACTCATACAGCAGTTGCTTATAGCGCATATAAACAGTATGTTGATGATACAAAGGATGATAAAAAAGTTCTTATAGCATCAACAGCTTCACCTTATAAATTTGTTAAAAGTATAGTGAATGCTATTGGTTTAGAAAAAAATGAAAATAAATCAGAATTTGAACTTTTAGATTTGTTAAATAAAAAATCAGGTGTTGAAATTCCAAAAAATTTAAATGGTCTTGATAAAAAGCAGTTTTTACACAATATTAATTGTGGTAAAGATGAAGTGAAAATACAAATAATTGATATATTGGAGAGTTGATATTATGAGTTATATAGTAAAAGTTCCTGCTACTTCAGCTAATATTGGTGCAGGATTTGATACAATGGGACTTGCATTATCACTCTATAATATATTTGAGTTTACAGAGCTTGAGAGTGGATTAGAATTTGAAGGATTCGAAGAAGAATTTTCAAATGAAAATAATATAGTATATACATCTATGTTAAAATTATTTCGCAGAATTAATTATAATTTTAAAGGAATGAAAATAAAAATGAAAGAGCAAAATATACCAGTTACTAGAGGTCTTGGAAGTAGCTCAAGTTGTATAATAGCAGGACTTTTAGCGGCTAATAAATTTGCTAATGATATTTTTACTAATAAAGAAATTTTAGAAATTGCAACAGAAATAGAAGGTCATCCAGATAATGTTGCACCAGCACTTTTTGGTGGATTTGTTGTAACTATTGTAGAAAATGGAATGGTATATTATAATAAAGTAGATTTAGATGAAAATTTGTCATTTTTTGCATGTATCCCTGAGTTTGAATTATCAACTAAGGAGGCAAGAGCGGTTCTGCCAAAAATGTATTCAGTTGAAGATGGTATATATAATATTAGTAGAGCAGCACTTACAACGAGTGCATTTTGTTTGAAAAAGTATGATTTACTAGATATAGCATGTTCAGATTCTTTTCATGAACCTTATAGAAAAAAATATATAAGTGATTATGATAATGTGAAGAATATATTAAAGAAAAATACTATTAATTGTAGTTTTTTAAGTGGAGCTGGACCGACTATTATGGGAATAAAGATTTTAGAAAAAAACTTTATTTTAAATGAATTAATAAGTGGCATTAAGAATTTAGATACTAAATGGTCAATTTCAGAATTGAAAGCAGAAAATAGAGGGGCAATAGTAGAAGAAAGGTGATTAGAAGTATGAAGAGTCAATGGCTAGTTATTGATAAAAAAGTATTACCAGAAGTTTTTGAAAAAGTTATAAAGGCTAAAAGACTTTTAAAAGAAGGATCTGTAAAAGAAATAACAGAGGCTACAAAGCAAGTTGGTATAAGTAGAAGTGTATATTATAAATATAAGGATTATGTTTTTGAGTTTTCAGAAACATCATATGGTAAAAAGCTCATTTTTAGTATGGTAGTTACACATAAAAAAGGAGTTTTATCAAGTGTCCTTAATCTATTATCAGAATATGGTGCAAATATTTTAACGATAGATCAAAGTATACCTATAAATAACTCAGCATATGTAAGTATAACTATTGATATATCATCTGTGAGTATAGATATATATGAAATATTAAATCAAGTTGGGCAAGTTGAAGGTGTTGAAAAAACAGAATTTGTTGCAATGGAATAAAGTTTAGACAGATGATTTTATATCATCTGTTTTTTTTGATTAATTTTAGCTTGAAAAAACAATGAAATAAAAAAAAATATGTGTTAGAATATATTAGTTAAGAAAAGGATTTTAAAATACATTTATTGTTATTTTAAGATATAAGAAAGGAGACTAGTTATGGAAGTGTATTTTGATAATAGTGCTACTACTAAACCATATGAAGAAGTATGCAGTGAGATGGTTTTAGCTATGAAGGAATATTTTGCAAATCCATCATCATTACATAAATTAGGTCTTAAAAGTCAAAGAAGATTAATAGAAGCAAGAGAAAGTATAGCTAAAACTATAAATGCAACAAAAGAGGAAATTCTTTTTATTTCAGGTGGAAGTGAAGGTAATAATACAGTTTTAAGAGGTCTTGCAAAACCAGGAAATCATATAATAACTACTGGTTTTGAACATCCAAGTGTTTTAGAAACATGTAGAGATCTTGAAGAAAAAGGTGTAAGAGTTACATATTTAGCTTTAGATAGTACTGGTAGAATAGATTTAGAAGTCTTAAAAAACAGCATCACAAAAGATACTGTTCTAGTTTCGATAATGCATGTTAATAATGAAGTTGGAACTATAAGTGATCTTGAAGAAATTGGAAAAATAATAAA
>JBOGAY010000306.1:0-7146 GCA_051655925.1 Sarcina sp.
TGTTAAAAAGAAATTTACAGGAGACTTGAAATTAGAAGATTTCGAGCTGGGAAATAAAGTGAATTTTTATGAAAAACTAGTAATAAAGGTAGAGTAAATCTTTATATAGTCTGAGTTTTGAGTTTAAATTAAAAGATACATATAGATAATACATGAAGAATATACTTTAAATTGTAAATTAATTTAAAGGGTGATTATGTATGAGGTGGTTAAGGGTTAATGATAAAAAAGAGTTACAGGAGCTTGCAAAGGTTTATAAAAAAAATCCATTTATAAATCTTAAGAAAGAGATTAAAAATGATTTGAAAACATTGATAGAAACTCATGGGTATAAAGAAAAAAAGGCGTTAGAGATGTTTCAGATTACAAGTGGGACTTGGGATGGTCTTTTTGATAGAGTAAAGATTTTTAGAGATTTGATGAGTAATTTAAACTTTAAAAAGGAAAGTTTAATTGATATAAGTACCAATAAAGAAAGTTTGGATAGAGATTATTTTAAGTCAGAAGAAGATGAGATTATTTTTTATATTTTAGAGATGGAAGGTAAGAAAAGAAGTGCTAAGCTTGGAATTACAAGAAAATGTTTTATTGATAGTAATGAAGCAAAGAAATGGAGAGGAAAACTTGCTTTAAAAATACATCCGGATAAATTAAAAAATAAAAATGCTGCAAAGGCAACGGCAAAATTGAATCAATTGTATAAAGAGATGATTGGTGATGAGTAAGAAAGGGAATAAAAAAGTAAATTGCAACTTGCCAAGTATTTTTGAGTACAGAGTAGCTGACATTGATTATTTAGTACCAGAGCTTTTTAGAGGCGGTGCTAAAAGAGAGCTTACATCTATAAAGAATGCTATGGATGGTGGCTTTGGGGATAAAAGAGGGAGTATATTTATCAATTCTAAGTATCTAGACAGAGTGCTTAGAACTAAAACTTTTGTTGCAAAAGAAATTCTTGTAGAGATTAATTCAGATGAAAAAGTGGAATGTGATGGACAAGTATTTATAAGACTTGGCGAGCTTATGAAGTTAATAACTAAAAGACTTGAAAAATTACCAAGTGGCAAAACTAGAAGATACTTATTACTTGTAGAAGAATTTTTGATAAATATAAGAGATAGTGATAAGTTTGTGAATATTAGAAATGAAATTGAAGCAGATTATAAGCAAGAGATAAATAAATTAAAAACAAGAAAGAAAGCACAGATAAAAAGAGAGCAGCTAAAGGTAGGAAAGTTTAAAGGATTTTATGATGAACTTACAGGAGAAAAATTAGTAAGATATTCACAGTTTTCGCATATTAGAGCAAAGTCTGTATATCCTAGTCTTGCACTTAATATTAATAATGGACTTTTGGTAAATGAAGGGACACATAGTTTAATAACTTCTCTTGGAATTATAGAGGAAGAGGGACTTTTAAAGCTATGTAAACAAAAAGGATGGAGGACTAGCTGGTATAAGATTTTTAAAGCATTTGTTGTTTAATAAGTTTTAAAAATAAATATTGTTTTAGTATAAAAATAGCACATAGAGTAGTATCTAAGTGCTATTTTTATTGTTATATTATTAGTCTTCATTTGCAATTACGTTTATCAATGTATTACATATAGCAATTATGATGGCAAGTACTGCACTTTTAAAGAATCCATGTATGTATACGCCATCTATTATTTTATCAGCTAACATAACCATTAGTACATTAATTACTAATGAAAAAATACCAAATGTAAGGCATGTTATAGGTAAGCTAATTAGTTTAACAATAGGTCTTATAACTATATTTATAACAGTTAGTACTATTGCAAATAATAAAACTGCAGTTAAACTAGTATATACACCAAGATGCACAAAACGTATACCAATAAAAGTTGCTACAAAAACAGCTATTATATTTAATATAAATCTCATAACTACCTCCTTTTTATATATTTAAAATTTAAAGATTTTTTATTGATTTATTATAGCATAGTATAAGTTTGAAGTTTTTATCTTTTATATTACATTTTGATGGTAATTTAAAGCAAAAATATTTTTTTGTATAAAAATACTCTCTCTTCAGTTATATACCTGATGAGAGAGTATTAGAGTTTAAAATTAATATTTAGAACCTTTTCCTGTTAAGTGATCAATTTTTATTTTATATATTTTAACAGCATTTTTAGCTCTATCAATGTACTCTTGACCTTCTATTTTAAAATCTGGTGAGTATTTTTTTATAAATTCAAAAAGAATTTCTTCTTTTTCAGAGTCATTACATTCAAAAGTTTTACCATAGGCAATTACGCTTTTGTATGAGCTACTAAATTTATCTGCAACTATTTTATGGTATCCTACAACTGTGAAAGATACTTTATTATTTTTTTCAAGGTTATCAACTTTATATCCTGTTGTAGCACTATGGAAGTATATTTTATCATTCATATATATATAGTTTACAGGAATTGCATGTAGATAATCATTATCTCCATGCATTGCAATTACACCATATTCTGAGTTTTTTAAAATTTCTTTAGTTTCAGTTTCGCTTAAAGGGCCTTTTGGTTTTCTCATTGATCTAAATTTTAAGTTTTCCATAATTAATAACCATCCTTTTCTTTAGTAATGATTAGATAATAACATATATCACTAAGAATATCATTTTAAGGATTTTAGTTTAAATATAAAAAAATAGTTTTTAAATATTAAAATTTAGAATGAGTTTTAATAAAGGGATTTAATATTTCAAAAAATATAATATATTATTTGAAATAATATAATAATTATTTAGATAATAGATTCACTAAACCATGAATTAAAAATTCATCCCATGATAGGTAGTCATGACCACTTTTAAATTCTTCATAAGTAACTTTAAATTTATTTTTTCTTAAAATAGAGTAAATTTTTTTGTTGCCATCAATCACTTTAGCTTTATTTTCTAAAACACCTGAATTTAAGTAAAACTTAGGTTTTTTGTTGCAACTTGTAATTAGTTTTCTAATTTTAGTTAGTTCAAAGAAGAATGAACCAGATTGAGAAAGTACATTTTGGAAAATCTCAGGGTGTCTAAGTCCTAAATATCCTGCTGTAAGCCCACCAAGACTAAATCCACTTATTAAATTATTTTTAGGATTTTTTGATATTTGATATTTTTCTTTTAAAATAGGAAGTAGTTCTTTTACAACAAAGCTTTCAAAGTTTTTATCACATCTAAGTTCTTTTGTACGCTCCATATTTGAATCTATGAATAGTCCTATCATTGGTTTAATTTTTTTTTCAATAATTAGGTTATCTAAAATTATATTTGCTGATAGAAGTTCTAAATGTTCATCACCATCTGTAAATAAAGCTAATCCGTATTCATTATTTTCATCAAAGTGAGGTGGAAGGTATGTAGTTATAGTGATATTTTTATTTAAGTATTTGCTATGAATTTCATCATTTATAAGTTTACCTATAGGTTTTTTATTCATTGCTTTTAAAGGATTTTCTTTGCATTTAGGCATCTCATAATATGATAAAGAAGTTTGACCATTAAAAGTTAAAGTTTTTTCATTGAATTTATCAACTGAGCTTTCATTTAAGTTTCTTGGCTGTCTTACATCAAGTGAGTCATTTACAGAGAAGTAATATAAGAATTTTATATCATTACTAGTTGTATATTGTTTGTACCATATATTTGTTCCTGTAATCTTTACCATAAGATTTTTATTCATTTTATTTCCACCAATAGGTAGAACTAAAAGTATATTTTCAGTTTGTGAGTTACCTTCATAAATGAATGTTATATCTACAAGATTTTTATTATATTTATTTTCTTCTATAAGAGGAAAAGTTCCCTTTTCATTTCTATTTATAAGTTCTATTAATTGTTTTTCAAATTCTGTCATAAGGATGCTCCTTTGGTTTAAATAAGTATGTTTAATACTAATTTTATAAGAATATCAAATTTTAGTCTAGAAAAATATTAATAATGATATTTAAATTACTTTTATAATTTTTAAAAGGGATTTAAAAAATAAATCTTGAATATAGTAATAATAAAGAAGTATTAAATTTAAAATGAAAATTGTAGAAAGATCTTTGATAGAAGATTGTAAAGGTTTTAATAATTGAAATTTTAGGAGATGATATTTATGTGGAAGATATTCAGAAAAAGTTTTAATGTTGATTTAGAAGATAATTTAGCTTTACCAACAGCAAAAGTTATACAAGAGGCAATTTTAAAAGATCAAAAAGAAGCAAAAATTATTAATACAGGAAAGCCAGTAATATTTGAACTTGAAGGCGTTGAGTATGAAACTGAACTAAGAATAGAAAGAGGTGGCTATATAATTCATTGTAGAGCTATAAAATAGAGGTGGGTTGTATCATTTTGATACAACCCTGTTCTAAATATTTGAGTTAATTTAATTTTTTTGACATTAAAATAGAAAGTCTCTCCTAGTATTGCAAAACTTACTAGTATATAAATTTTGACTAGGCATAAGTATTTAGATAAAATAAATATAAGATATAATATAGGAGTAGTAAATATGAGAAAGTTACTTGTGGTATGTGTAATTTTAGCTATACTAATTATAAGTGCTGCACCTTTTTCTATTTTATTTAGTAATTATGGAAGAAAACAAAATAATATTATAGCAGGAGATTCTTGGCAGGAAGCTAATTTTGGTAGTGTTACAGCTTATTCAGGTAATACTAAGAATACAAGTCAATATTCAGGAAATGTTGGTATTGTAGATGGACAACCTGCAAATGAAGTAACTGTAGGAAATAATGCTATGAAAGCTAAGGCAAATCAAATAACTGCTCTTGCAACTTCTAATTATCAAAAGGCTCAGGAGATATATGTTTGGATTGCTGAAAATATTAAGTATGATTCAAAAAGTTATGGTGTAAAAGATCCAGCTATTTATGCATTTGAACATAGGAAAGCTGTTTGTACTGGATTTGCAGGTTTATATTCTGCTATGTGTAGAGATGTAGGATTATCAGTACGTCAATTAGGTGGGTTAGCTAATGGAAAGCCGCACACTTGGAATCAGGTGTATGTTGATAAGCAGTGGATTAATGTTGACTGTACTTTTGCATCTAGTTTATTTGAAGCAACAAGTTCAAGTGGTGTTACTCTTACAAAAGAAGAAGCTTATACAGGACTTACAGTCTATAAACCTTTAGTTATAACAAGAGGAATGACTACAATAACATTTGGTATTTCAGATTATTTTAATTCTTTAAATTTCATGAAAAATAGAAAGGCTAAATACTTGTTGTATCAGTATAATGCTAAATCATAAGTTTAAAAATATTATTTATATAAAGCATAAAAGTCAGTAAATGGTGATAAATTTACTGACTTTTATATTTTTACTAGTACATTAAAACAATATAAAATTAAAGTTTTGGTTTAAATTTGGGATAAAAAGGAGTATTTAAGGTGTAAAAAATAACTCTTTAGGATTAATGTAACAAATTAAAGATTAAAAAGCTTTATAATTAAAATGAAAAGAACTAAAGATTAAAATTTAGGAGGGGGATTATGAAAAAAATAATGGTACATTCAAGTGGTATAGAAAAAAAGATTAAAGTTGGTTTTTCATGGACAACTTTTTTCTTTGGGTGGATACCTTCAGTATGTAGAGGGGATTTTGTTTCAGCTTTAAAATTATTTTTTATAGGAATAATAACACTTGGAGTATATCCAGCAGTTAAGTGTTTTTCTATAAATAAAGATTATGAAAAATACTTAAAGTCAAAGGGGTATGAAGAAGGAGCGCTTTTAAAGGAAGGATTTCCAACAATTAAGCCACTTGAATATATTGCTACAATTTTAGAAATTATAGCACCAATTTTAATAGTGATAGTTTATATTATATTTTCAATATCAATGTTTTCAGGAATGAACAATTTAGAAGCTAGTGCACATGGAATAAAAACAGAATCTATATTCGAGTATTTTAATGATGAACCAGAAGATCAACAAGTTGATAGTGCGTCAGTCCAGAAGCCACAAGTAAATAAAACAGATACAACAACAAATTCTTTAGAGCCATTACCTAAAGATAGTACTTATAGTAGCGTACCTAGAGCAACTAAAGATATGTATAAAACAGATATTGATACTGCTAAAATAAATGAACAGTTACAGGATATTAGTAAGCAAATTTCTACAATTTATATTAATTATGGTGATGAAGTAAAAACTAATAATGGAGTTCCTGTGGTAGCACAAGACAATAAAGATGATTTAGATACTTTAAAATATTACAATAGAGATATAAGTAAAGTTTTAAATGAACAATGGGGAATTCTAAAAAAAGTTTTAACAACAGAAGCATTTAATAAATTACAAATAGAACAAATGAAATGGATTAAGCAAAAAGATATAGATGCTAAAAATGCAGAAGATGCTTCTAGTAACGAACTAGGGAAAGATATTCTTTATTATAGTTCATTAGGAAGTGACACTTATTATAGAATAGCATATCTTAATAGCAAATATTTACAAAAAATTTAATGGAAATTAAGTTATAGTAAAGATAAAAAACTTTTCTAATAAAAAAATTATTAGAAGAGTTTTTTGTTTTTAATAATTTTAGTTAATATACGTACTATTTTCAAAAGAGGTAGAAACTGTTTACAATTAAGGTGATTATATAAAAATGTTTATTTTAAAGGAATTAAAGAAAGTGATATAGAATTAAGTAATTAGCAAAAACAAAAAGTAATGGGGGATAAAAAATGTATTATTACAGTATTGGAGAGGTAGCACAGTTTTTAGGTATTTCAAGGGATACAATAAAGTTTTATGAAGAAAAAGGACTTGTTAGTCCAATAAAGGATGAAGAGAATGGTTATAGAAAGTATAATATGGCAGATATACATAATCTTCTTTTAGTTAATTCTTATAGAGAAGTTGATATAGAAATTAAAAAATTACAGGCATTAAAAGAAAAAGAAGAGCTTGATGAAATAGATAAAATTTTAAATGAGCAAGAGTTAAAGTTAAAAGAAGAAATAAAAAAGCGTAAAGAAGCTTTATTTAAAATAAAAGAGATGAAAGATAATTTTAGAAAAATAAATAAAAATCTAGATAAGTTTAGTATTAAACCAATGGGAACTTTTGAGATAATAGATGAATTTAAAGATTATTCATTAGAAGAT
>JBOGAY010000307.1:0-8278 GCA_051655925.1 Sarcina sp.
AATACAAATCCAATATCAAGCACAATAGAAGTTGTTGATATGGTAGAAAAAAGAGCTAAAGAGATAGGGCTAGTAGATGCTTATCAATGTGCAACAATCACAGAAAACTTAGATGGCAAAACATTATCACATTTAGAAGATTTTGAAGGTACAGATAGAATTAAAGTTATAACTGATGATGGAAGAGGAGTTTGTGATTCAAACATAATGTATCAAGCTATGCTTAAGGCTAAGGAAAATAACTGGCTTATAATGTCACATGCTGAAGATCATGATTTATCAAAAATTTCTATGAGACTTGCAGAAAATATGATGACTCACAGAGATGTAGAACTTGCTAAGTATACAGGAGCAAGACTTCATATGTCACATGTAAGTACAATAGAAGCTATAGATTATATTAAAAGAGGAAAAGAATATGGAGCAAATGTTACATGTGAAGTAACACCACATCATATTTTCCTTGATACAACAAAAAGTAATTACAGAGTAAATCCTCCTATTAGAGAAAAAGAGGATGTTGCTTCAATAATAAATGCAATAAGACTTGGAGTAGTAGATTGTATAGGAACAGATCATGCTCCACATACTGATGAAGAAAAAGCAAAAGGTGCACCTGGAATGACAGGAATAGAAATTGCCTTTTCAATATGCTATACAAAGCTTGTTAAAGAAGAGGGGATAAGTCTTAATAAGCTTTCAGATTTAATGAGTGGAAGAGCTGGAGAGATACTTGGAATTAATAAGGGAAAAATACAAGTAGGATTTGATGGAGATGTAGTAATACTAGATACAGAAAAAGAATTTGTAGTTGATAGACAAAAATTAGTTTCAAAGAGTAAAAATACTCCATTTGATGGAATGACATTAAGTGGTGATATAGATATGACAATAAAAGCTGGACAAGTTGTTTATAGCAAAGAGGTATAAGGGGGAATTTAAAAATGATAATAGATAAGTTATATAAAAAAGTAGAAGAAAATGGTGTAGTATGTTTAGGTCTTGATACAAGCATAGATTATATTCCAGAAAGCTTTAAAAATAAATTTGAGAGTGTTTCAGAGTATTTATTTGAGTTTAACAAAGCAATAATTGATGAGACTTTAGATGTAGTATCATGCTACAAAGTTCAAATAGCATACTATGAGGCTTTAGGAATTGAAGGACTTATAGCTTACAAGAATACACTTAAGTATTTAAAAGAAAAAGAAGCTATAAGCATTGCAGATATTAAAAGAGGGGATATAGCTGCAACAGCAACAATGTATGCAAAAGCGCACTTTGAAGGTGATTTTGAAGCGGACTTTATAACACTTAGCCCATATATGGGAATGGATAGTATAGAGCCATACATGCCATATTTTGAATCAGGAGACAAAGGTGCATTTGTATTAGTTAGAACATCTAATAAAGGTGCACAAGATATAGAATTTGTTGAAAGTAAAGAAGGTAAAACAATATATGATTTAGTTGGAGATAAGATAACAGAGCTTGGAAAATCTTCACTTGGGGAATGTGGATACAGTGCTATAGGTGGAGTTATAGGATGCACACATAGTGAAAATGCAGAAGAAATAAGAGATGACTTTAAAAATATGTTCTTCTTAATACCAGGATATGGAGCACAAGGAGGCAAAGCTAGCGATGTAGCAAAATATTTAAATAACGGAAATGGTGGAGTAGTAAATTCATCAAGAAAAATCCTTTTAGCATACAAAGAGCAAAACAATGAAGCTGAGTTTGCAAAATGTGCTAGAAATGAAGCTATAAGAATGAGAGATGAAATTAGAGAAGCGGTAGAAAGTTTAAGATAGTTTTTAAAAGTAAGGAGTTTGATGATATATGTCTATGGAATATGTAAATACAACTGTTATAGAAAACAAAGAAATTTCAAATGGGATATTCTCTATGAGAGTGAAACATAAAGAAGGCGTTGCAGCAGGACAGTTTTATATGCTTAAAGGTGAAATTGCCTTCCTTGGACGACCAATAAGTGTATGTGAAGTAGAAAATGATATTATAAGATTTGTTTATGCAGTAGTTGGAACTGGAACAAATGAACTTAAAAATATGAAAGAAGGACAGACATTAAAACTTATAGGACCTCTAGGAAATGGATTTGATACAGAAAGAGAATATGGAAAAGTTGCATTAGTAGGTGGAGGAATAGGTGTGGCTCCAATGCTTGAACTTGCAAAAGCACTTAAAAGAAAGAATGAAAATATAAAAATGGATTTCTATGGTGGTTTTAGAGATGATGTATATCTTACAGATGAAATAGAAACTTATGTAGAAGAAACTTATTTAAGTACAAATTCAGGTAAACATGGAATAAAAGGATTTGTAACGGAGCCTTTAATGGACAACATAAAAAATTATGACACAGTATTATGCTGTGGACCAGAAGTTATGATGAAAAGAGTAGTAGAAATATGTAAAGAAAATAATGTTGAAGTATATGTTTCAATGGAAAAGCACATGGCTTGTGGAGTAGGAGCTTGTCTTGTATGTACATGTAAGACTAAGTTAGGGAATAAAAGAACTTGCAAAGATGGTCCAGTATTTAATGGATTAGACATTGAATTTTAGGGGGGAGATCTATGTTAAAAGTTAATATAAATGGAGTGGATTTTAAAAATCCAGTAATAGCAGCATCAGGAACATTTGGATTTGGAGCAGAATATAACAACTTTTATGATGTCGGAATTCTTGGAGGAATTTCATCAAAGGGTCTTACTATAAATGAAAAACAAGGAAATGATGGAATAAGAATTTATGAAACACCACAAGGAATAATGAATTCAGTGGGACTTCAAAATCCAGGAGTAGAAGGTTTTATAGAACATGAACTTCCTAAGATGAAAAAACTAGGAACAAACATAATAGCAAATCTTGGTGGTGGAACTATAGAGGACTATGAAAAAGGAATAATTCTCTTAAATGATACACAGGTAGATATGATAGAACTCAATATATCATGTCCAAATGTAAAATGTGGTGGAATGGCCTTTGGAATTAAATCAGAAGTTGCAAGGGATATTGTATCAAGAGTTAAGAAACTTACAAGTAAGCCTTTGATGGTTAAGTTATCACCAAATGCAGAAGATATAGTAGATATGGCGATTAAATGCCAAGAGGGTGGAGCTGATTCAATATCACTTATAAATACATTAAAAGGTATGGCTATCGATATAAATAGAAGAGAAGCTATATTTAATAATAAATTTGCAGGCTTATCAGGACCGGCAGTAAAGCCAGTAGCACTTAGAATGGTGCATGAAGTATCAAAAGCTATAGACATTCCAGTTATAGGGCTTGGAGGGATTTCAACAGCAGAAGATGCAATTGAATTTATGATGGCAGGAGCAAATGCAATTCAAATTGGAACAGTTAATTTTGTAAATCCAACAGCAGGAGTAGAAATAATAAAAGGTATGGAAGACTTCTGTATAAGAGAAGGTATCAAGGATATCAACGAAATAGTTGGAATAATTAAATAGATTAAATTAGGTGAAATATTAGGAGGAATTTATTATGGTAATTGAAACATTAAAAGAAGCAGGGGCATTATTAGAGGGACATTTCTTATTATCTTCAGGCAAACACTCAAATAGATATTGTCAATGTGCAAAGGTGTTACAACACCCAGAAAAAGCAGAGAAGGTATTATCAGTAGTTGCAGATAAATTAAAAGAAGCAAACATAGAGTGTGATTTAGTAGTAGGACCAGCTATGGGAGGAGTTATAGTAGCATACGAACTTGGAAGACAGCTTGGAAAGCCAGCTATATTTACAGAAAGAGAAAATGGAGAAATGACTTTAAGAAGAGGTTTTGAAATTAAAGAAGGTCAAAAAGTTATAATTACAGAAGATGTTGTAACAACAGGAAAAAGTTTTAAAGAAGCGGCAGCAGTTATAGAAGCACATGGTGGAGAAGTAGTTGCAGTAATATGTATGGTAGATAGAACTTCAGAAAAAGTTACAGATTATCCAATGTTTAGTTCAGTTAAACTTGAAATAGAAACTTATGATGCTGATAATTGTCCTTTATGTAAAGAGGGAATACCATATGTTAAACCAGGAAGTAGAAAAATAAAATAATTATAAAAATAAGAACTATCTTGATAAAGATAGTTCTTTTAAATTTAAATTATTAAGTATAAAATCAAATTATTTACTATTGGTAGTGCAAATATGTATTATTAATTTATTAGGAAGAAGGATTAAAAAAAATAAATTTGTCAAATAATTAAGAAGTAAAATTGATTATTAGTAAATAAAAAAGTCTTTAAATATAAAATTTTCAGTCAATTCAATAAAAGGGAAAAAATGGTGTTATAATAAGTTTAAAGGTAAGGAACAAAACATAAAAATAAATACTTAGTTAAAAAAATATTAATGTAAGCATTTTCAGTAGTAACAAAACATGAATATTTTTGGTATTATATAGTAAAATTACCTTATTAAGAAAAATTATTAATTAGTAATAACTAAATGTTAATAATTAATAAACAATAGGTTGCCATCATAAAACTAGTAAAATAGCAGTTTTAAACTATAATTAGTATATGAATGTTAAAAAAAAGTAATATTTTATATTACTATATTTACAAGAAGCAGTCATTAATGCTAAAGTAATAGTATAAGATGGAAATTAAATTTAGTGGAGTTAAAAGATGTTATATTTTTAACACAATAAAGAAAAATTAGGAGGTCTTTAGTTATGTTTAAACAATGGGATGGATTCAACACAGGTATTTGGACAGAGGGGATAGATGTAAGAAACTTTATTCAAAAAAACTACACAGAGTATAGAGGGGATAAAGAATTCTTAGCTAAAACAACAGATAAAACAGATAAAGTATGGGGGAAAGCTCAAGCTTTAATTATTGAGGAAGTTCAAAAAGGAATCATAGATGTTGCTACTGATAGAGTATCAGGAATCAATAATTATGAAGCAGGATACATCGATAAGGATAACGAAGTTATAGTAGGACTTCAAACAGATGCTCCGCTTAAAAGAATAGTAAACCCATACGGTGGTATGAGAATGGTAGAGAGTGCTTTAAAAGAATATGGATATGAATTAGATCCAGCAATTGGAGTACACTTTAATGAATATAGAAAAACACATAACCAAGGTGTATTTGATGCATATACAAAAGAAACAAGAGCAGCTAGATCAGCAGGTCTTTTAACAGGTCTTCCAGATGCGTATGGTAGAGGAAGAATAATAGGAGATTATAGAAGAGTTGCACTTTACGGAATAGATTTTCTTATAGAGCAAAAACAAAAAGATTTAGCTAACTTACAAGGTGATATGTTAAACGACTTAATCAGACAAAGAGAAGAAGTAAGTATGCAAATAAGAGCTCTTAGCGAAATTAAAGCAATGGCTGCAAGATATGGTTCAGATATATCAAAGCCTGCACAAACAGCACAAGAAGCAGTTCAAGCACTTTACTTTGGATATTTAGCAGCTATCAAAGAAAACAATGGGGCAGCTATGTCAATTGGTAGAACATCTACATTCTTAGATATCTACATTGAAAGAGATTTACAAAATGGAACATTAACAGAAGCTGGTGCTCAAGAATTAATTGATCAATTAATAATCAAATTAAGACTTGTAAGACACCTTAGAACACCTGAGTATAATGATTTATTTGCTGGAGATCCAACATGGGTTACAGAAGGAATTGCTGGTATGGGAGTTAATGGTAAATCACTAGTTACTAAAAACTCATTTAGATACCTTCATACATTAATAAATCTTGGACCTGCACCAGAGCCAAACTTAACAGTTTTATGGTCAGATAGATTACCAAAAGGATTCAAAGACTTCTGTGCTTATATATCAATTAAAACAGATGCTATTCAATATGAAAATGATGAAATCATGAGACCTTTATATGGTGATGATTACTCAATCGCTTGTTGTGTATCTGCTATGAGAATCGGTAAGCAAATGCAATACTTTGGAGCTAGAACAAACCTTGCTAAAGCTTTACTTTACACAATCAATGGTGGTGTAGATGAGAAGACAGGAAAAACTGTTATAGAAGGAATTACTCCAATAACAGATGAAGTTTTAGATTTTGCAACTGTTAAAGAAGGATATAAGAAAGTTCTTGCTAAAGTAGCAAAACTTTATGTTGATACAATGAATGTTATCCACTTCATGCATGATAAGTATGCTTACGAAGCAGGACAAATGGCATTACACGATACAGAAGTAGAAAGATTAATGGCATTTGGTATAGCTGGACTTTCAGTTGTAGCTGATTCATTAAGTGCTATCAAATATGCAAAAGTTAAGCCAATAAGAAATGAAAATGGAATTGCTATAGATTTCGAAATCGAAGGAGATTTCCCTAAGTATGGTAATGATGATGATAGAGCTGATGATTTAGCTGTAGAAGTTGTTACAACATTTAGTAAAGATCTTAAAGAGCACCCATTATACAGAGATGCTAAGCACACACTATCAATCTTAACAATAACATCTAACGTTGTTTATGGTAAGAAAACAGGAGCTACACCAGATGGAAGAAAAGCAGGAGAAGCTTTTGCACCAGGTGGAAATCCAATGCACGGAAGAGATTCAAGCGGAGCTTTAGCTAGCTTAAACTCAGTTGCAAAAATTCCTTACTTCAATGTTTGTGAAGACGGAGTTTCAAACACCTTCTCAATCGTACCAGATGCTTTAGGAAAAGATATGGAAGGTAGAGTTACAAACCTTGTTGGATTACTTGATGGATACTTTGCTCAAGGAGCTCACCACTTAAACGTAAATGTATTTAACAGAGATACATTATTAGACGCTATGGAGAACCCAGAGAAGTACCCAACATTAACAATAAGAGTATCAGGATATGCTGTTAACTTTGCTAGACTTACAAGAGCACAACAACAAGAAGTTATAAGCAGAACATTCCACTCAACTATCTAATATAGAGTGTTTTAATCAAGGTATGAGAGCTTAGCTTTCATACCTTTTTTTAAAACATTTAATAAACAATAGAAATTCAAGCCTACATAATATAAGGGGGAATTTATTAATGATAAAAGGAAGAGTACATTCAATAGAAACTATGGGACTTGTTGACGGTCCGGGGATTAGATTTGTAACTTTTATGCAGGGATGTGCAATAAGATGCGCTTATTGTCATAATCCAGATACATGGACAATGAACGGTGGAGAAGAATATACTCCTAGTGAACTAGTAGCTAAAATAAGAAGATATAAAACATATTTTGCATCTTCAGGTGGCGGAGTTACATTTTCAGGTGGTGATCCACTTTTACAAGCAGATTTTTTGATAGAGACTTTAAAGTTATGTAAAGAAGAAGGAATTCATACAACTCTTGATACAGCAGGAGTCGGAGTTGGAAGATATGATGAAATATTAAAGTATACAGATCTTGTATTATTTGATATTAAACATATTGATAAAGAAAAATATAAAAATCTTGTTGGTAAAGATATGGGTGAGTCAATGAAGTTTTTAGAGGCGTGCCAAAAAAATGAAACAAAACTTTGGGTTAGACATGTAGTAGTTCCAGGAATAACTGATTCAAGAGAACATCTTAAGGAAGTTAAAAATTTTATTGATACTTTAAAAAATGTTGAAAAGGTAGAACTTTTACCTTATCATGTGTTAGGTGTAAACAAATATGAGACAATGGGAATTAAATATAAACTAGAAGGTTTAGAACCTATGGATAAAGAACTTTTAGAAGAAATGAAAAAAGAGATATTTAAATAAAAACCCTCTCCTAAAATAAAATATTTTAGGAGGGGTTTTATTTGGATTTATTTTACAACTACAGCAGTTCCAAAAGCTATAATTTCAGCAGCACCTGCTGTAACAGCTGATGATCCAAGGTCAAAGGCAATAATAGCATTTGCACCAAGCTGTTTAGCTTCATCAATCATTCTATTTATTGCTACTTCACGAGCTTCATCTAACATTTCCTTATAGGCAACCATCTCTCCACCAACTAAGTTTTTAAATGCAGAGCCAATATCTCTCCCTAAGTTTTTACATTGAATTGTGCTTCCTTTAACGAGCCCTTTAACTTCTAGTATTTCTTTTCCAGGATAATTATTAGTAGTTAAGATTATCATAATATATACCCCCTTGTATGATGTAGTTATAGAATTTAATTAAAAACTAATATCGTTTTAACCGAACAATAAACCACATCTTATTATTAATATTCTTATTTCAAGATTTCTTTTCACCTTAAATTTAAGGTCTTATCGTAAAGTTTA
>JBOGAY010000308.1:0-6005 GCA_051655925.1 Sarcina sp.
AGTCATTGACTTGTGCAAATAACACTGATAATATTAGTTTAAATAATAAAAAATACTTGTGGGGGGTTAGAGTGAGGAAAATAGTCGAATATGATAGTAAAATGAATAGTTTATCTTTTGGGAAGTTTAAGGAAAAAGAATTAGATTTGTTTTTTAGTATTTGCTATAAGTTAAAAAATGAGGGGGTAAATGAAATTGTTTTGTCTTTTCAAGAATTGAAAGAATTATCCAACTATTCTAGGAATGATATAAAAAGATTTACTAAAGATTTAGAAAGTACCTACACCAAGTTATTAGATATTAAATTCGAAATAATTCTATCTCCTGGAGTTAAAGAAAAATTTGTTTTATTTACAAGTTATAGAATAGATGAAACCCAAAAAGAAATAAAAATAAGACTTAATCAAGATTATAGCTTTATTTTGAATGATATAGAAAAGTTTACTAAGTTTGATTTGATGGAGTTTGCAAGTTTAAAAAGTGCTTATGCTAAAAATATGTTTAGGTTGTTGAAACAATTTGATAATAATGAACTTAAAGAAAAATGGTTTCAAATAAAACTAGATGATTTTAAAGTGATGTTAGATATTCCAAAGAGTTATAAAATGGTAGATATTGATAAAAGAGTCTTATCTCCAATCCAGGAACAATTAAAATTATATTTTCAAGGTTTAAAATTAGAGAAAATAAAAAAAGGTGTAAAAGTTGAATCTTTAAAATTTACCTGGAAAACAAAAAAGAAAAAACAAGTTGAAGAAATTCAAGCTATAAAGAAAAGAAGTTCTATTGGAGAGAAAGAATTAGAAGAATACCAAGAGCAATTCCAGGAGATAAAAAAAGAAATTAATTCAATGGATCAAGTGAAAAAAATAGATAAAATTAAAATATCTAAAGTTGATTATGAAAATTTATATAAAAAATACCTGGAAGAAAATAATATAAAACATATTATATCAGTTAGAAAGATATTTGATACTATGAATAAATCTAAATATGAGATTGTAGAGTTTGGAACGAAAGAGTATATCCAAACTAAAATATATACGGTTGAAGATATTGACGAAAGCCTTTTAGTCTCTAAAAATGGTAGAAAGTTAGTTGGAATGGCCAAGCAGCATAAAATTAAAAAAATACTGGAAGAAATGAACTCGTAAAATCAATTATAAAGCCTTATGGAGCAAAGGACTTTATGTTTATACCCTTTGATTTTGTTGACATTTATAAAAAAAGAGAGTATAATCGCATTAACAGTTAAAAATATGAAAAATGTCAACATAGACACAAAAAAAAAGAAGTAAAGCCTAATCAACCTTACTTCTTTTTTTGTTTTTTGTATGGTACTATATTCAAAGGTGCTAGATTCAACATAAAAGAAAAGACCCCAACAGAAAGGGGGTGGCTGTGTTGTATTTCATATTAATAACTGTAATTTTCTTTATGTTAACTAAGTTAGCATACTAGGAAACAAAAAAGAATTTAGCACTTAGTGGGATTGATTACCCCATGATTGGAGAGGGGAAACCCTCTCTTTTTTATTTTTTACTTCATAAAATGACCTGGATTTGTCAGCTTGTATTTAACGTGATACAACAAACTAATAAACAAAAAACTAGGAGGTACTTTTATGAAAAAAATAAAATTAATTAAAATAAAAACACAAGCATTAAGAGGATTAACTATTCAAATTGACCCAAGTTTATATGATAGATTAAATAAAATATCTTATGATTTAAAAGTGAGTAAAAAAGCTTTAATAAATACTGGTCTTGAAAAAATACTTGATGATATAGAAACCTTAGGTGTTGAATTATGAAAATCGATAAAATAGAGCAAACTGTAGATATACAAGGGTTAGAGCTTGGTTATCAACAAAAAAATCAAGACTATACTTTAACACCGATAGGAGAGGGGAAAGCAATATTAAAAACAAATCCAGGAAAAACTATAAATGAATATGGAATGAATCTAGGAGCAGAGCCAAGAAAGGCACAAGAGATAAATAAAAATATAATAGAGGGGTTAGGTGTGAAGTTGTTGAGTAATAACAATATAGAGTATTGTTTAAATGTATATACTGATTTTAAATTGGTTAATAATAAGCATATTTTAAAAATGTTCCTAAAGGCTTTGGAAATTCATAAATATAAAAGTGCTAAGATCGATTTTAAAATTGAGAAAGATAAATGGATTGATAAAGCAGAATTAAAAGGACTTAAAGGTTATAAAAAAAGTAGAGCTTTAAAAATATATTCTAAGTATGAAGAACAAAATTTAGGGTATTTAGAGGGTGATTTAATAAGACTTGAATTAATATTGGGTAATAGAGCTTTAGAACAAAATAAGATTGAAAATATATCAGATGTAGAAAAAGCAAAACAAGAAATAAGAGAGTTTTTAGGAACTATGAGAGGACAAATACTAAAAATAAATAGATACTCTAAGATTACAGTTGAATTAATAGAAAAATTAATACTAGAAATTTAATTACAAGTCCTTATATGTTAGAGACCTGAGAATGATAGTTTATAGTAAAATCAATGGTTAGATTGAGGTATATAGAATTCTAGAAAATCTATTAACCTAAATAATAGGGCTAACTTGTGAGGTAGTGAAACGTGGCGAACAATAAGACCAATAACTTTAAAACTAAAGGAGTGATATAATGAATATTATAAATAAATGGATTATTCCAAATACTAAAAATAAATATGAACTACATTTAATAGAATACACTGAAAATAAAACCGATTGGGAAGTGTGGAGTAACATCTCTAAAAAACATTTAAAAGATACAACAGCTTTTAAAAAATATAGAGGTTTAATGAGAACATACGGAATCAAATTTTCAACGGATCAAGAAACAATCCAAAAGAAAATATATCTTAAAGATATTATAAAACTATGTAAGGCTATCTAGGAGGAATTATGAGCGTAATACAAAGAACAGGCTACAATAAAACTAAGAATGTTAAAATAGACTATCAAGGGAGCAAGAAAAAGAAATTAACACAAACGATAATGGAAACACAAACACATACTATTGGTTATATTAAAGGAGGAACAATTAACGGTAAACAAGTTTATTGGTTTGAAAGTGATGTAGCTGGAAAAATTTATATATTAGCTGATAAAAAACTTTTTAATTTAGGTTTTTATGATAAAAACTATAAAACTAGAAATGTTAGAGTTATTGGGAAAGTTCTTTCTACTTATCAATTAGAAATTGATGAAATTTTATAAATCTGTTTAAAACGTCTAAAAGTACATTTTTAGGCGTTTTTTTTACTTAGTGACCAAAAACTCGTAAAAATGTTTGAAGTTTTGTTAAAACTAAAATTGGAAAGAATTATGATGGTAATATGCACAGATTTATTTATTATGAATAACAAATTTGAAAAAATGTAATTGGGTAGCATAATTGTGCAAAATTTTATAAATTTTCATTTTTAAGAGAAGTTTTAAAATGATACCTTGAAATCTTTGAGTTACCCCCGGGGGCACGAAACTCATTTTGAATTTAAATAGGTTGTTTTTGGACTAGGTTAAGTTATCCATTTTTTTACAAAAAAATAAAAAATTTTAGAATTAAAAATTTCGATATCGAAAAAATAATAAAAAATTTAAAAAAGTTATGTTAGAATAATATTATAAAAAATGTATTGGGGTGGGATTGTGAAGAAGGTATTAAGTGTTATTTTTTTATTAGGAATTTTAACTTCTTGTGAAAAGGAAAAAGAGGCCACGATTTACAGTGAGCAAATACAAATAAAAAATAGAATTGCATATAAAGCTAATCATAAAGAGCCTTATACTGGAAAAGTTATTGCTATATATCCAACTGGCGTATTAAAAGGAGAACTTTATATAAAAGATGGAAAAAGAGAAGGTGTAGCAAAATCTTTCTATCCAAACGGACAATTAGAAGAAGAAAGTAATTTTAAAAACGGGATACTTCAAGGAACTCAAAAAAAATATTATTCAACTGGAGGATTACAAGAAGAAAGTAATTTTAAAAATGGAGAACTTGATGGAGTGAAAAAATATTATTACGAATCTGGAAAATTATATGTTGAACGAGTTTTTTCAAATGGAGATTTGAAAAAAGAGAAAATTTTTAATTAGTTTAAATAGAGTCCTAAGACTCTATTTTTTACATTAGGAGATTATTTTTCTAATTTTTTTAATTCCTTAATAGCTCGTTCTCTGTTGTTTATAATATCTTCATCATGTTGAGTAACTAAAAACATATTACAATAATTTATAAATTCCATAAGATATAATTTTTTATATTTTTCTCCAGCCATATTTTTATAACTTTCAAAGACTCTAATTTGAGCATTTAGTTTTCGTACTCTATACAGTCCGCCGTATCTTTCATCTCCTCGAGAAATTAAGTATTTAAAATCAATCTCTTTGTCTTTTCTAATCATTTTAATATCGTCAATATTAAATAAAATCTCATTAAAGAATATGCCTTTCTTTCTAGTTGGAATAGTTGTGATATAGTCTTTATATTGAGCAGTTATAATTTGTTTGTCAGAAGATATTTTTGTTATAGACCAATTTAAATCATTTTTATAGACTCTTATTTTGTTTAATAAAAATCTCTGCTCAGAACTTGTACACTCTTTTAGAGCTTTTACAATTAATCCTTCTAAATCTCTTGCTTCTATATCCATTTGAATATCATTGGAATAAATTTTGGTTTTTTTTACTTTATCAATATAACTATTATCATCTAAATTACAAGAACTTAATAGCAATACATAAAAAAATAAATAAATAAATTTCATTATTACCCACTCCCCCCATTTTGTGTTAACTTTTTCAAAGTGCAAGTTTAAATATAACCTCTAGCGTATTTTTTGTCAATGATTAAAAAAGTGTATCATCTAGAGTAAAGGGTAGACAATACATAAAAAACATATAAAAAATCATAAAAAATATAAGAAAAACTAGACTTTTTACTCTATATATTGTATTATAAATTAAAAGTATTTCAAACGATACAAACGATAAAAAGAGGTGTTAGAATGATAAAATATTATGTTAGAGTTTCAACAGTAGAGCAAAAATTAGATAGACAACTATTGGCTTATGATAAAGCAGATATAATTTATAGTGATAAAGTATCGGGTAAAGATAAGGAAAGACCTCAATTAAAAGCTATGCTCCAGGATTTAAAAGAAAATGACGTTGTTATGGTAAAGTCTTTAGATAGATTATCTAGGAGCACTATGGATTTGTTGGAGATAGCAAGAGAGATAGAAAATAAAGGAGCAACTTTAAAAGTCCTGGATAAAGATATTGATACAAGTACACCGATTGGAAAATTCTTTTTAACAGTAATAGGAGCAGTTGCAGAATTGGAGAGAGAAAACATAAGAGCAAGAGTTCTTGAAGGTGTAGAAATAGCAAGACAAGAAGGTAAATACAAAGGAAGAAAGAAAGGCTCTATTGAATTAAAAGGAGATAGCTTAGAACGGTTTAAACAATTCTATAAAAAGAATTTTAATAAAACTGAATTATCAAAAGAATTTGGAGTTCCAAGAGCTACTATTTATCGTTGGGAAAAAGTTTTAAAAGAAAAAGGGGAGCTATAAAAAATTATAAACTGTTTATGAGTTAAGAGAGTGATTTATTCACTCTTTTTTATTTGCATAAAATTAAAAGTTTTTCTCTATTAAAGAGTATTAAAGAGTATTAAAGAGTATTAGGTAGCTGAATTACATCTCTACAAGAGAGTTTTGAAAGGGTAATCGAGGTCATATTGTCATTCAATCGAGGTCATATTGTCATTCAATCGAGGTCATATTGTCATTCAATCGAGGTCATATTGTCATTAAAAAAGGTCATAAATAAAAAAAGTCATTGACTTGTGCAAATAACACTGATAATATTAGTTTAAATAATAAAAAATACTTGTGGGGGGTTAGAGTGAGGAAAATAGTCGAATATGATAGTAAAATGAATAGTTTATCTTTTGGGAAGTTTAAGGAAAAAGA
>JBOGAY010000309.1:0-49174 GCA_051655925.1 Sarcina sp.
ACATCTCCCCCGTAAGCACCGTTCACCATTTTTCCTCAAACCCCTTGTAAAACCTTTACGTTCTACGCTTAAAAACAGTCATAGGCTTTGCCTGGGGATTTGGACTTTTAGGTTGACTTTGCATAGCCTGCGGAACGTCCCGCTACGCTGTCTTAATTCAGTTGCCAATGTACAGAATGCCCACAACAAATGTTGTGAGCGTTTTTGTTAATTATTTTATATCCATTCCAACTATCGTAAACATTGGTGGAATTGTAAAGTCTCCAGATATTCCTTTGTCACCGATACTTCCGATCCCAACTGCCATATCTTCAATAATTTTTTTAGCGAACTTTTTTTGAAGCTCCTCTTTGTGATTTGTGTCAGTTATGAGATTTAGCATACTAGCATCACCAAACATTACATTGTTATAAATCTCTTGAAAAGGAATATCTTCTATTCTAATAGACTTATTTGCAGGAATTACCTTCTTTTCTTTAGCCTCAATCTTCTTATCATGGCAACTGCAATTTCCACCACAACCATCAACTGCATTATCTTTCCATTCTAACTCAATGTCAACTATGTTTCCTTTTGCATCTCTACCAATTCTTATTGATTTCATAACTCCAGGTGTTTCAATATTAGCTACCGATCCATCAGCTTTAAAACCTATTTTAATTTTTTTCATTTGATACCTCCGTCGTTTTTATATTTATATTATACCACACTTTGTGGATTTTGTCAACTAAAAATTTTCAACAATTGGTTTTTTCTTTGACTTAAAAGCAACCACACCGTCTACACTCACGATTAATATCGTACTCTTTTCGTACTTTCTTTTACCAGCCTTTACAACATCACCAAGTATATCTATTGAGTCAGTTGTGAAAAATGATAAGTCTCCAGATTCAAATTGTATCCCAACCTTAAATAAGCCTTCCATCTATTCCCTCCTGAAGAGTAGCCTTTGCCTTTCTTCTTTTCTCATCTTTGCAATAAACGAATGTTCTTTCACAGCCTTTTATTGTATTCTTTAATATTATTCTATAAGCGTCTATCATGTCAGCTGACTTTACCTCGTCACCCCATCTTAACCTAGGAGTTCCAAACCACTCTTCAAATGCTCCTAACATTCCATACTCAAGAACAATAACCTTATTGTATGTTATTACATATCTTCCCAACCTTCTATCAAGAAGAAGTTTTCCAACACACCTTAATGGTATTTCTTTTTCCCAGTTTCTTACGCCAATGCCATTCTCCTCTTCTATGTACCTATCTAACGCTGTTATCTCCTCTAGGAGAGACGCCTTAAAGAGCGTCTCTATATTTTTTGCTATGAACCTATCAGCCTTATTAAATATGAACATCAATAGTCCTCCTTTGGATTTACATATTCTTGTAACAATCTCTTTATCGCCATTTCTGGTGTGTGACCATCCCACTTCGGAGCATAGTCTAACTTCTTACATTTGAAATTAGTCCAGTTATCTAAATGATAATGATATGTTGCTTGACCATATCTTGTATTTATACCTACTATGAAATAATTCTCATACATTGTCCCATCATCATGTAGCATTGATTTCCAAGCATTTGGATTGTCAGCACATAGACAAGCAAATAATGTCATTCTATGATGATACAACTCATCAAAAGTATGATAACCATCAGATACTTTTCCAACTTCTCCTCCTAGATCAGTTAAGACATCTAAGAATTTCTTTATATCAATTACCTTACTCTCCATCATATACCCCCTCAAATTCATTAAAAATCATTCTCTGTTCCTCAAGAAATGCATCAATCGTACTTTTCTTAGGTCTCATTCCGCAATGCCTTTTCTCTTCTGTGCAATATCCACTAGCTATACACTTTGGAACAAAATAGTTTTCACTAATGAAATTCCACTCTTCTCCATATGAAGATAGTGCTTTCTTTATATCATTCATAAGAACTCTAAATTCCCAATATGCACAAGTACATGCCCTCATATTAAACATATGAATTAATGCTCTTAGATTTATTTTAAGAACCATCTTTGTCTCATAAGCAAGTGGTAGCATATTTGTATAGTCCTCAGTTGGAACATCTAAATCTTTCAATGCTAACATTCCAATATAGATACTGTTCATTGTCTCCTTCCATATCTCCAAAGTAACTGGGTTAGAACTAACAGTAAATGGAATTACATAATTGAATTGTTTTGAATAGTCAATATATCTTGTTGATGCTTGAAGTCTTGATGTTCCAGCTATATGAGTATATAATTCTCTTATTACCTTAGCAGAATATCCATCTAATTCTATTTCTACATTAGCAAATTCACCTACTCTGCCATGCCCTTCCTCTAAGCATCTTTTCGCAATTGGAACAAACCTCTTTGGTTTATCTTCCATACCATAGCAATATGCTGCTGACTCTCCTATCACTGTTAGTGGTTGTTTTGTTGTAGATTCCTTAATTCTAATTTTTCCCATTATGAGTTCCTCCATTTTGCATCTCTAATTTGTGCTTTTATATTTTCTACTTCTCTTGATAATCTATTTACAGTTGTCATTATTTGTTCATCAAATCCAGATTCTCTAATTGCTCCAGCTCTAATAGTAGCCTCTTTTCTTAGTTGGAAAGGTGAAAAGCTCTCACATACGATATCTAAGAAGTATTCCTTTCCTTCACATTCTATTATCCATCTGCCTGGCTTAAAGAATAACATATTAGGAACTTCTCTCCATATTATCTCATTATATTCTCCAGAGAATATTGTTGATTGACCTTCCTCTATAAATTTGAATGTAACAGTATTTGACTTGGCTCCATCTATTACAAATAGCCATTTGATGCTATTGCTATATTCGATCTTTTCTATTTCGCCTTCCTTTTTAAACATAACTATCTTATATCCTTCTCTAGTCGCTAGAATCATTTAGTTAATCACCCACTTCTTCAATCATAATATCAAGAACATGAGAAAGTCCATTCATCTCACCATTCAGCCTTTCCAATTTTACTTTAGTTTCAACCTTTTCACTCTCTGTCATTATGTTTCTTCTAGCTCGATATCTATTATTTATTAGCTCTTGTTCCATGCAAATTTCCCGCTTTCTCTTCTCAATACGATTAACTATATTCATTAATGACATATATTTCCTCCTCATCTTTTATACATATATTATATCATGTTTATAACCAAAAGTCAATAATTTTTTTCGTAAGCCTCAACTCCACCACTTCCCTTATCTCCTATTGATAGTGTCCATATTATTGTACCATCAGTAAGCTCAATGCCATAATTCGTAACACCATTTTCTATCTTTACTATCACACCATCTTCTCTTGTTGTTAAAGTTTCCATCTTCCCATCCTCCTTAACTGTGCTAACATTTTCCAATATTAAAACAATTAAAGAGAGCTACTTTCGTAGCTCTAAATTAAACTCCTGTGCTTCCTGTTCCTCCAACTCTCTCTCCACTAGCGTCATCATCATCAGCTACTAAGAACTTTTGAAAAACAACTTGAGCTATTCTCTCTCCTACCTTGATCTCAACTGGAAACTCTAGTGTGTTTACTAAAGGGACTCCAATATTGCCATCATTGTCAGGATTACTGTAATAGTCAGCATCAATTATTCCAGTTCCATTTTGTAGAGCTAAGCCTTTCTTTATTCCAGCAGAACTTCTAACATATAACTTTAAAACCTCATCAGGCAACATATAGGCTTTAACATCCGTTGGAACTACTACTCTCTCACCTGGCGCTAACACAATAGTCCTCGTAGAGAAAATATCATATCCTGCAGATTTTGATGTGCTCCTCACTGGTTTCTGATACGGAACTCCTGGCTCTTTAATATACGTATCTCCAACTGGTTCAAAACCTCTAATTCTTTTCACTTCAAATTCCTCCTCTATGTCGTTCATGTCATTCTCTGAGAAGCTTATATTACATAATACATACTCCTCTTCTGCAGTAAAAAATTCTTTAGCTCTATCTTCAAATAAAGCAACTGATGCATCATCATCATTATACGGAATCCCTAAGTGTTTACTATATCTTTCAGGAGAAATCCATATATCTAATCCTTTATCGAAATCTGCAACTTCGGATTCAGTCAATACCCCTATGTTTAATTCTCTCCAAGTCTCATTAATAATCTCTCCACCTTTTGATAAGAAGTGAGATAATGTATGTTGGTTTAACATATCTCTTGTGCTTATAAAACTTTCACACTCATGAACCATTACTATTGCAGTATTTGCTACTTTAGAAATAACAACATTGTCAAAATCCTTTACTCTCTCTAAGAATCCAACGCCAGCACTGTAAACTTGACCAAGAACTTTTATATTAAAGAACTTCTCCGAATTCTTAACAAAATCAACTGCAATCTCTAATGCAGATAAGCAACCACCATGAGATGACCAATACAGATTAACGATAGGTTCCTCTCTATTTGTAATATCTTCGATCATCAATGCAATCATATCCTGATCTATATCTTTCGAAAATACTACATTGCACTCCTTAACATCTATAACACTTCCATTTATATCTTGTAATTTCATATATCCCTCCAATTATTTATATAAATTATTATATCACATTTTACTTATTTTGTCAAGAAAGTTTTACCAACTTTCTTGACCACAATCAAATTCCTCAATTCCACCAAGTGACATAATCTCAGGTCTTTTGTTTGGATAGTAGTAAATAGTGTCAGTCCAAGCATTTCTAGAAGGAAGGTATTTTGTTAGTAATTCATTATTTTCTCCTCTTTTAAGAACAACCGTATTTGTAGCCTCATGGAAAATAGTTTTAGAATAATATATATTATCGAATGTTATATCTTTTATATCTATTCTTTCAGCCTCAGAGTTTAATTGCTGTGCAGTAAATACTGATGTATTTGTCTTTTGCGATAATATCCTCATTTCCTTTGGAAGTGAAAGCATTATATCAACAGTGGCTTTCTTATTAGGATCAGAAGATTGCATTATACCTATGTAATCTGCAAATATGTCATTGACCTTAATTCCACTTCTATCTAATGTCCCCCAATAAATCTCTATTGATTTAGGAGAGCATCCATTTTTATTATAATATAAGAACAATTGGTCTTTAAATCTCTCACCAAATTCTTTTACCTTTTCCATATATTGAGCTTGCTCTTCTTTGCTCAATGTCTTTTGTCTAATCTTTGCATACTCAAAACCAGAGTAACAAGAGAATATTTTAGCCATTGTTTCTTCAGAATTTGTTTCTATCGTAGCAAAGATACATCTCTTACCAAGCTTCAATCTTTCAATTAGAGAATTATATAGTGCAGTAGATTTACCAGTCTTACCAGTAGCAACCACGAAATTTAATGATGGGACAGGAACTCCTCCAGCAATCTCATCTATAATTGCTATTCCAGTCTTTTCAAATAATTGAACCTCACCAGATAACTGATACTGTAATTCCTTAGCAACCATTTCTTCTGTTGAATATCTTTCCACATTGTCTTCCTCGTCATACATTAGATTATCAACAGATGTAGATAACTTTCTTAATATTTCAGCAACTGAAACAGTTGAATCTATTAAAGCCTCAGTACCATTAAAGAACAATGTCTTTAATTTTCTTCTTAAGAACTCTTCTCTAATATGCCCTTCAATAGCTTTTATTGTTTTTTTCTCATCATCACCGTATGATTCAAGGAATGTTATTAATGAGTTTAAGTCAGTTATTACAGCGGGATAACCAATTGATGTAAGTCTTTGCAATCTATCCTTATCATCAAGCAACTTTTTTAAATGAAGTGCTGGTATAAACGTACCAACTTTTGTTAGTGCTAGTCCCACTTCAGTTATCAACATTCTAGCCAATGGATCTGAAAACATTTCAAACTTTAGTCTACTTTCCTGCCAAATCATTGGTGTTTCAAACACTCTCTTTAAATAAATTATCTCCGTAGTATTAATCATATATTCACTCCCTATTTTTCTTTTTCTTTTGTTCTAAGGTAAGATAAAAGGCACTTTTCAGTGCCTTAATCCTAGAATCCTCCGTCGTCGTCATTTCCTAAGAAATCATCCGAAACGGTCATGTTATATCCTTCAACTTTTCCTTTTACTAAGAATACTCTAACTTTTGAAGGTAATTCTGAGAATGTTGATTCAGATGCTTCAGAGTCCCAACCGAAATCCTCTTCATCTTCGTCTTCATTTGCTGCACTAACCTCAACAGTAGCACCTTTCTCTATAATAACTTCAAACTCATAACCTTGACCAATCTCAACTCTTGAGTTATCGAATGTTGAATAAGTCTCTAATACTGCAGCGTATTCACCATCATCAGCTACGAATGTGATCTCATCTTCATTAACCTCTCTAGCAATCATAGATACCTTAAATCTAGTTAAGATGTCTTCAAACTTAGACTCTGATTTCTTTTCAGTAGAGAACTTTCTTCCATTTACTTTGTATAAATACTCATCTCTTCCGAATTTAATAATCGTATTACCATCCTCATCTTTGTAGTTATCAACCTTCTGAGGACAAACATCATCTAATCTTATAATTCTTTCATTCTTATCATTTACCTTTGCAGATAAACTTCCCCACATTTTACCGTCTTTAGATGGATATAAGTTAGCTTTTACGAAAACATTCTCTTTAGCATCCTTATCTTTAATACCTTTATTTCTATCAACAGTATCTTTAATATCATAGAAAGAATTTATCCAATCTTGTGTGAATTTGTTTATTTGTTTTGCAACTCCATCTTTACCAACAGTAAATACTCTTTTTCTTGATGAGAAAGTTACTCCTTCTGGAGATACAAACATTAATGAATACTCATCAGCCTCAGAACCTGAATCAAACTTATTATTCTTAACTCCTGCATATACTACTCTTCCTACTACCATTCCATTAACTGCATATCCTTTAGCCATTTAACATCACTCCTATATATTTTAATTTTTTTATTAACTTACTTTACTTAATTATTATATCATATTTTTTATGAATTGTCAACAACTTTTTTTGTTATTGACATTCATTTGAATCTCTTACTTACTTTACTCATATATTATATCATAAATTTACTTATTTGTCAAATACTTTTTTAATTCATTTGTATTATCCCAACACTTTATAAAGTACTCATCACTACCATATGTACTAACGCTATAATCTGTTTTATACTCCATTTCATATGTGTCAATCTCATTATTTACAGGATTCTTAAATCTTGATATTGTAATTTCACACCAATCATCCATGCTGAAAATATCATAAATATTTCTATCGAAATAATTTTCATCTGGCTTTATCTCCTCACCATCTTGTCCAATAACGATTTCCTTATCTATAAAATAGTCAGACATAAACTTCATTATCGATTCCCGCTCTTCTTGTGAGAAATTTTTGTTCCATAGTAACCACTCGTCTATATTTTTCATATTTATACTCATGTGTTCCTCCTTCACTTTATACATATATTATATCATAAAATTTTCACTTTGTCAAATATTTTTTATCTTACCAAGATTAGTTGGGAAGGTAAAGGCTAATTACTTAGCCTTATCTATAATAACATCCTCAACTTTTCTTGTTTCATCAATATACTCCCATAATTTAGCTGGGTTTCCAGTGATGTCTATTTTCTCAGCCAACTGCTTGTTGTCTTTAATTCTTTTAAATTTCTGCTTAGTTAATATCTTTCTGTGGTCAGCATTGACATAACAAACGTATTTCCCATCCTCATAAGTTGAGTAGAATACGTTTCCAACCATATCAATCAACTCTCTTCCGAAAGATCCAACTGATATATTTGGTAATATAGCAGATACGTTTTGTTTCTCAGAAGGCATGATCTCTGATGTAGCTAATATTGTCGAACAAGGTATTCCTAATATTTTCATATATAGCTTTCTTTGCTCTGACTTTAATAATGACCAGTCAAATCCCATATTCTTCTTATCAGCACCAACAGCATCTATTTTCATTAACTCCTCAACTCTTTCAGAAATCCAGTTAGATACTACTGAACATTCTGCAAGTACAACTGCTTTAAATGGTAATTTTCCACTCTTAGCCATATCATAAACTTCTTGCCACGAGTCTCCTCTTGACTCAACTGCTTTCTTTGCACTTTCCATTTCTTTCTTTGCGGCAGAGTCATTCTTATTTGCCTCTAATCTATCTATGATTACAGATAATCTTTTTATTAATGTTAAATCACTATGAATTGAATCAACTATATTCTCTAATTCTTTCAATGATTGAATCGGATAAGAAATAAAATTCTCATATTCTTGCTCTAAGTGAGATGATGCTCCAGCAGGTGTTAATTCTATTACATATCCTGGGTCTCCATGCTCAGTTAATGACGCAACTATTGATGACTTTGATTTTGAACCGTATAATATAAAATTCGCTCCAGCTAGGTACGAATTGTGTTTTTTAGCTTCTTTTTTCTGTATTGCTCTTCTTAATATCATATTATCACTCCTTATAATTAAGTATTTAATAAATCACCTAATAGCTATTCAGCTATTAGGAAGTCTATAAATACTAAATCTCTTACTGTTAATGAAAAATCACATAGATCATTAGCTGTTAATTCCATTACATCAATCTCTATCTCAGATCTTAAGATACTATCCATCGCAACTTGGAATTCTTTATTTCTAATAGCCTCATCCTCAATGTGAGATACTTTATCATGTACCTTCTTCTTCTCATCTTCAAAAGCTCTTGTTTCTGCCTCAGTAATATCCACTAACTTTTTAAATTTTCTAGCTTTTCCGTAAGACATCTCTGTGTCTATTAATTTCATTAATACCGAATGTGCATTTAATACCTTAATTACTTCTACATTTTTTATCATTTATCAATTCCTCCATTTATCTTTTATACATATATTATATCATATTTTTTAAAACTTGTCAATATTTTTTATCCAACTAATGAGAAAATCTTTCTAAATCTTTTTTGAGACATCTTGTACCTATCACCATACATATCAGAAAATACTACCTGTAATCCTTTTGTCCACAAGACCTTTACTACTTCAACACCGTCATTTTCTAACCATAAAGTTTTATTCACTATTGTATTCATATTTAATTCCTCCTCATTTCTTATTATACAAATATTATACCATAAATTTTATTTTTTGTCAAGTACTTTTATTTTTTCCAGAGTCTCCTCAGGGTTTTTTAGGAAATTTTTCAATTCTCCCATGACATGAAGGTCGTTATAGTCATACATTTTTTTGCCCTCGTCAGTTAAAAGTTGAATTTTAGGTTCAATAATAACGTTGGCAAACGGAGAAATTTCCTTTATTTTTTCAAGCACGTGAGCGTAATTCTCTTCAAATCTGTCAAAGTCAATCCTAATGATTATCTCCTTATAGTTCTCAAGTTGCATGCTCTTAGGTACAGATGAAGTATTATGCAATGCAAAAACATCATCAGATGTATAATGAGTATATACTTGAGATTCAAACTCTCCTTCTATGACATAACATCTCTCAGTGCCTTTATGTCTTGCTGGATATAACATAGAATACTTTGCCTCAGAGACATCTGTGATATATCTAAGAGAACCCTCAAGTAATCTTAATTTCTTAAAACCATTAGGATAAGAAATGCAGATAGCTGGCATTCCATGTTGATTGTTTTGAGTTTTTACCATAATTGGATATATAGAATCTGTAATCATAATCTTTCTCTTGCTTAAGTAGTTTCTACATTTTATCTTATAGAATTCTGCTGGTTCAAATAGCTCTATAGCCTTCTTCTTTTGCTCTTCAATAGCATCTTTCTTATAGAATCTAGTAAATGTCTTAATTTCTCTATCAGATTGGTAAGATAAGACATCTTTATCAGTTATATACACAGAGAAAAATATCTTTCTATATTTATCTACAACCCTACTCCACTTCTTAAATAAGGTATAGTCTATTATTGCATCCTTATATGCAAATAGGTCAGACCTTTTGATATAGTTTGAAGATAGGATGAAATCTACATATAAGTCAAAACGACCAGATGCTCTGACGAATTCAGTCAAAGATAATGATGTATCTGTAGTTGCTTTTCCAGCTCTAGTTACTTCTATAGCACAATTGTATGATTTGAAGTTTCCATCATCTATCCACCATTGAGCTGACATCTTATTATCCTCATCAACAAGAGGGTTTTGTAGTAGATAATATTTACCTCTATTCTCATACTTAACACCTAAATCCTCCAAAACTACCTCTATTAGTTCAGAATAGTCATCTGGCTTCTCAAATGTTTGAGCAAAAATATCCTTTTCGTATAAAAAATCTACCATCAAAATACCTCCTAAAATTTATCCTTAGCTGACAAGTCAATAGGTCTAAGCCCACAACCAAATAGGTTTGTTCTATTCCCTGATTTCTTTTTCTCTATCTTATTTATAATTAATATCTCATCTCTAACTGGGAGTCTTTCGCCTGGCCCCAATTTAACCCAGTCTTCGACTCCAGTTCTTAAAGAATGAAACCTAAAACTATTATTCTTTTTAGAAACACCCACTACCTTTCCATATACAACTGGTAGCTTAGTTAATACATACTCTAATAGAGTTATTTCATACCTTATTATATCTTCATTAGGTAGTTCTTTGTCAGGTATTCTCTCCCAAAACTCTTTAAGTAATCCAACCTTATCCATTTTTCCGTAAGTCTTTTCAGTTTCAGACCCACAATATTTCTTAACAAGAGCCTCCGATGCTTTTATATTCATTCCTCTCTCAGTAAGATTTTTGATTAATGTATCTTTTCTCATTTGTGTTTTATAAAATATATCATATTTTGTAAGAAAGTATAGTATTTTACCTCTCGAACCAAACTCACAAAAATAATTTATCTTAGCTAAGTTCTTCCAGTGTGTCATATTTATCCTACTATCTTCATTCAATTCTAAAAATAGCTCAACGAAATCATTAAAATTCTTATCCTTACACTCTGCTAAGTATGTGGCAACATTTTGATTAAGACCTTTTACTGCTAGTAATGATTGGTTAATTGCGCTATTTTCAGCATCATAAATCCAAGTTGAGTTATCCAATCCCCATCTTAAGCCACCTACTCCAAGTCCAAAATGTGCCAACTCTTCCTTTATACGTGATAGTTTTTCTATATCTTTCTTAGATTTGTCAAACTCTCCAGAATAAAATGCTAATACTGTCTCAAAAAACTCATTTGTTAGTCTAACTTTTTGAAAAGCATTGTATAGTGAATCATAAGAAACTGCAAGTGAGTGAGCCGAGTTGAACGAATAACGAGACGAGTCTTCTATTATCTGCCAAACACTTTCTGCTATTTGTTTTGATTCTTCTATTGTCATATTGTGATGATTCATACTTCCTACCTCCGCTTTTTCCTATTTATACATATATTATACCATATTGACTACAAAAAGTCAAGAAAATTTTTGAATAAAAAAATAGTTAAGAAAAATCTTAACTATTCATTACCCTTTAATTCTACTATAACAAAATTCTCAAGTGCTGCCTCTGTTGCTGGTCTAATTGATTTTATAAACGGATATTGTTCTAAATCTATTATTCTAATTACCTCATCTGGAGATAGGCCATGAAACTTTATAGTCCACTCAAGACCAAACCACTTCTTATTAAAATATGCAAAACTTGTTCTCTCTACAGTTCTTTTATACGAAGGGTCGTCAAAACATATTAATCCATTTTGAGTAAATCCTACATTAGATTTTGCCCATGAGTTTATTATCATAGCTCTTTTCATGTTTATTCTTAAATCATCAAGAGTCTTTAGAGCATATGCTGGTATTATTTTTAATGCTTCGTCTCCAAGTCTATTGAATATTGGTTTACTTACTAAATCCTCAGTCGAGAAGAATCTCGACTTATAGTTTGTTACTATTTCATTTTCTATCATATATCCTCCTAAAAATTATGTTCTTTATTTGATTCCATGTAAATCTTTTTACTAAAACCTTCAATGAATTTGTCTTTGTATTTCATAATGACATCTTCATTTTTCTTAGATATTGCCTTAATAACCTCATAACACTCTTTCATTGGTATTCCAGCTAGTTGCATCGCCTCCATGGCATTCTCTTGGAATAGAACCCATGAACTTGTTGAGTAATCTTTTCTAAGTATATGGTCAAAAATCTCAACACCATACTCATTACTTTCACGACAAAGGAATTTATTAAAGTTAGACTTAAATCCTGGTCTAACTGCCGCAGTAAATTGTGCAAGTTCCTCTATGTTGTTTGGTTTGTACTTTTTAACACTTTCAGAAGATGCTCTTTGCTCAACCTGATTCACACAAACTACGTTTCCTTCCCAGTAAACTTTTTGCATTATTTCAGTATCCTCTGAAACTATTTGTTTAATTCTAGTTGCTGGATATTCTTCTTTCCAGTTAGAGATACCTGCCTTTTTAAACACCCTATCTATAATATCTACAACTGAAACTATAAGATAGTCATTCTTTAGGTATTTATACTTGTCAGCCATTTTTCCAGAAATATTTGCTACTAATAGTCCTTTTCTAGTTCTAGTTAGTCCAAATTCTCTTCTTATATTACCTGAGAAAACTAAATTTCCACAAGCGTGAGCTTTTATATTATCATAAATACCCATGTATTTTTTACTCTCATCAAGTACCTTTACATGCTCAGGGTCTGTTATGTAGTCTGATATTTTGATTGGACATTCATCATCTTCATCAATTTTCTCATACTTATTCCAAGAATCAACAGCCTCATCATACTCGTCTAGCTTTTTAACTACAACATTTGCTAATTCATATTTGATATTTTTTGCTCTTGCATACATTTTAAAAGCAGATTTCTCTTTATATTCACCCAATGCACACATGTAATAACATCCATGTTCTCCTATAAATTCTCTAGTAGCCTGAATAAATGGAGCTGGATCAGCCATGTTCATATCAATATCGAATAATGATTTTGTCTCATTTATTCTCTCAGCTGTTGCAAATCTCTCAGACAGTAATGGAATTGACTCTTGTATTCTATCTATTGTAGTAAAACCTAAGAATCTACATAATAAGAAACCAGGCGCAGAACCTCTGCCTGTCGCAGTTAGACAACCACCAAGCTCTTCAGCTCTTTTTACTATATAATAATTAAGTAAGAAGTAATCTGCGAACTTTGTATCCTCAATAACTTTCAATTCCTTTTCAATTTCACGCATATACTCCTCTTCTTTAGGAGTTACTATTTCTGGGAATTTATTTTTATAATCATTATAATTCCCATATACTATGTCTCTTAATTTCTTATCTTTTTGCTCTTGTGTTAATTCAGGAAACATTGTTGGAACCTTTATCTCCTTATCAAAGTATATATCGTCAAAGTCTAATAATAAATTTGTATTATCTATACTCTCTATTATCTGCTCATCAGTCATAATTCCTTGCTCGACAAACCTATAAACAAGTGTTTCTATATCAGGATAATCCATGAACCAACCATCTTCATCTGGGTATTTTACACCCTTAGATAATTTGAATGCTTCTCTATCCTCATGCTGATAATCATAAATATAGTGAGAGTCACAACCAGCTATCATTGGAACATTATATTTTTTGGCAAGCTCGATAGCTTTAACATTGTGTTCCTTTTGTAATTTAGACCAATGTGGATGCATTTCTATATAAAAATGTGGGAACATTTCCTTTAATCTTCTAACATTTTCGTCAGCGTCACAATGTTCACTAATTAATCCACCAACACATGCAGTTGTAATCATAACATTTTCTGGATTCAATGTTTCCAATAACTCCCAATCAACTCTTGGTTTATAATAAAATGAATGTGCTTCTTGAGATTCAGATATTATCTCATTTAATTCTCTCAACCCCTCGTGATTTCTTGCTATTAAGATAATATGTGAATTCGTATCATCATTTACAGTCCTGTCTGGAACAAAGTAAGACTCAACACAATATATAAACTTTAATCCCTTATCTTTCGCTATATCATATGATTCAATAAACATTACTGCTGAACCATGCTCACAAGAAGATAGTGTCTTATGTCCAAGCTCTAAAGCTCTTTCTGCGAAGTGTTTTTTTAGAACTGCCGAATCTGGTGTAGTTATATTAGAAAGACTCGAATGGATATGGTAATTCTCATATGTGGGATACTTTAATCTATTTATAATGCTTTCAATTCTTTTAGTCATTTAATACCTCCAAGTCACTTTATACATATATTATACCACATTATTTTCACTTTGTCAATATTTTTTTCACCTTACCAAGAAAATAGAGAGTCAGTCTACCAACCGCTCTCTACAATTACCTCATTCCAAGCATACATTCCTATCAACAACGCATCTGATATGTCATCAGAGTCAGCATTAAACTTTCTTTTAGATAATAGCTTTTGCATTTCTCTGTCTCCTTTTAGTATGTTGTGATAACCCTTCCATTCTGGAGCTGGTATTATATCATATACTATTCCAGCATCATATAGAGTCGTACACAGCACTCCAAGTAGAAATGCTAATACTTTGTATACATGAATATTTTTATTTAAGTATATATCTTCAAAAACAACAACATTAATCTTATGTTCTTTTATAATTTTAATCATATCTTTTCTCGTGTTAGATATTCTCTCCATAGTATTTGCACTGTTTTGCTTAAATACTCCACAATCAATTAATTGATTATCATAATATACAGCCCATCCACTTGCTTTAGTAGATTGGTCAATCGACAATAATCTTGTCTTACTTTTATCATCAACATAAATTGTAGTTTTTTCTATAGCAACATTCTTTCTCTTATAATCTAAGAACTTCTTCTTATCTTTCTCTTTCTTTTCAGTTATTAAATCTCTTAAAGTTAATTTTAATATTTGTTGTCTTGATGCTTTTATCAATTCTCCACTTTCAAATCTTACTTTGTACATATAGTCTTTTTCTTTTCCTAAATAAGATACAATAGAGAATTTATGTCCTTTTTTATTTGTACCACAAGTACCTATTAGTTCATTTGGATTAATTCTTTTAGCCATAAATATCTTCACCTAATTCCTCTATGAAAAGAGAATAGGATTCTTCATCTAAAATTTCATTGTCTTTTAATAATGAATAAAAACATGATAACTCTATAAAGTGTGTGTGAGTGAGAGCAATACAATCATTTTTATCCATAATTAACTCCAAACCTGATGATTATTTTCATGTAACCATAACTTGAAAGAGTCCATCTCTTGTAAGTGTGCTAAGTATTTTTTAGATAATTTATTCATCTTATTTACATCTTCTAAATCTTTATACATTTGACTAAGCAAAGAAATTGCTTTTACTATCTGTTGCCTTTCTTTTCTTCTTAAGGGGAGAATAGTATTTTTAAAATAATCAATCTCCTTTTTTAAATCTTTTCTTATATTTTTATCATTACATTCTCTAAAAATCTTTTTTAATTCATCATAACTATCGTTTTGTTTCATAATATTATCAAATCCAGCTAATTGTTTTTGTGTTAATAAAATCATAGACTGAATTTGTCCTTTGGTTATACCAAACTTACTACTCATAACAATACCTCCTTATTTTTTTATATCTTATTATACCACATAAAAAATTAAAAGTCAAGTTTTTTTTTAAGATAGAATTTTTCTAAGGTAATTTTTTTATTGACAAAAATAAAAAAATGTGGTATAATATATTGTGTGTGAGAGTAATAGTAAAAAATATTTTAATAGGAGGATATAAATGAGTGAGATTATAGAAAAGGCATATAGTATAATAAATGAAAACTATCATAAAAAGAATGGAGTTGGTGAATATGATGGTATTGAAAATAGGAACGAATCTTTCTTAGATATTGATTATATAATAAGAACAAAAAAAGAAAGAGACTTTATTAAACTTTCCAATGCTGAAGTTCATACATTAGTGTTAGCTTGGCAGGAAACAAATGATGACTTAATAGCAACTGCTTTATTAGAGCATTATTTATTACTTATAAAAAAATTAAGTTTAAAATATGCTTGGGCGTATAATAATTTACAAATGAATAGAGAAGGAATGGATTCTGATTTAGTATCTGAGGCATATTTAATGTTGCATAAATGCATGGGAAGATTCAAATTAGTTGAAGGTGGTACTTTTACTGCTTACTTCTGTTCAGAATTAAGAAATCATTACATAGAAACAGCAAGAAAGAGTCATTTTTCAATAGCAAAGATGCCATCGTCTGTTTTTAGAGAAATGAGAAGAAAAATTGTAAATAACGAACATGATGATTACGCCTATATAAAAAGAGCATTTGATACTACATCAAGTAAAGATGGAGATACAGTAGAATTAGATTTAATAAGTACTGTTGCAGATCCTTCATCTGGTGATATTGAAGAGAAAATAATAGAGAATTCTGTTATTTTAGATATATATAAATTAGCAAGGAAGAAGTTTGACGAAAGAGAAGTTGTAATGTTTATACTATACTCAGGTGTTTATAAACCATACACTCAGAAAAAGTTAGCTGAAATGTTTGAAATTTCACCTTCGGCAGTTGGTAAGAAAGTGAACGCAGTGAAGGCTTATCTGGCACAACTACCAGAAACAAGAAATATACTGACAAACAATTAGTTAAAAAAAATATGGACTGCTCGATTTTCGTATCTTTTAACTCAAGTGAGAGATTAGAAAGTAGTATCCATATGTCCTCCTCCTATTAACATATATATATTCTCTGAACAATTATCTCTCTTAAGGCGTTAAGAAATTAACGCCTTTTTTATTGTATGAGATGGTACAGTTGTACTTTTAACTTACATAGAAAAAAGATAAGGAGGTAATCATGCCTAGAAAATCATCAATAAAAAGTATAGTTGATGGTGTACCTATAAGAGAGTTTTTATTAAAGAGTTTAGTAACTAAGACTTATAGAACACTATTAAAAGACGAGATATTTAAAACAAAAACTGGAATTCGTTCATTAGGTAATTTTTATAATCAGACTGAAAAGCTTGATATTAACATAACTGCGATTTACACTTACGGAGTTGATAATTTACTGATTCATCCAGATGAGTCGATGGAAGCTTGGATTAACAGAACTAGAAAGAACTATAATACTTCTAAAATAGTATCTGAAAGAGAGATGTATTGTAAAATAGGAGAGCAAGTTGGATTATGTTTTGACGACTCTACACCTAAAGATACAATAAGAATTACTTTACTTGACTTCCTTGGTGAAGATGAATTGAATACTCGTATACAAAACTTCAAAGGAGGTAAGTAATGAGTGATCAAATAAAATTAAAAGATATTACTAAAAAATATACTGACAAAGTAACGGAAATGACATCAATGCAGAATGAGTATGAGGATAAGATAAAGGAACTCAAAAGACAGAATCTTAAACTCGTAAAGGCTCAAGTTAGAAAGTCGAATGAGGAAAAGTATAAATCTGTACTTAGATTGTATGCCAATGGTTTTGGTGTTGGGTTAATATATAAGACACTAGTAGAAGAAGAAGGAGAGGAAATTACAATAGATGAAATAAGAAGTCTTATAGATAGAGTAGACATACTTGATACTGAATTAAGACAATATTATTTCGATTGCAAAAAAGAATTTGCTGAAAATGTAAAAGTTAATAAGGACTTCTTTGCGTCAACAATATATAAAAAATTCCAGCTACTTGAAAATGTTGTTTCTGAAGAATTGATAACAGCACAAGAGGTTGGAGATAGTGAAACTATAATGAAGTGTGTAACAGAGTTAAAGAATATATATAAAGAAATGTCATCTACATTTTTTAAGAATGGTTTCGACTCTGGTGGTAATACTATGGTTGTTGAGATTAAAGATTCTTATAATAGAAATAAAGAAAAGAAAATTTCTATGATTAAAGGACTTAAGGTGATGTAATTGGAGAGAGAAACATTCCTTGAACGTAAATCTGGTATTATTTTTGCTTGGGAGGACACGTCTAGTAGTTATGAACCCATCGGGTATGATGCTTGGCAAGATGATGAAAGTAAAGAGATATACTATACGGATATAGAAGAAGGGGATATTTACTTTGACTGGATAATGTATATTAGAATGTCTTCTCAATCTTTTGACAAAAGGACTGGTGGAGTTAAGTATGGCTTTCTAGAGTTATATCAGTGGATAATAACATTCAAGGTTATAAAACATGCGATAGCTCTTAAGTCTGAAGACCTAATTTGTGCAATATCAAGACAGGCTGGTAAATCTTATCTAGCTCAAAAAATTTGTGGCTTCCTTCCAATATTTGCAGCAAAGCATGTTGATATTCCAGAGGAGAGATTTTTCACGATATTCGTTGCTGTAAAAAAAGATTTATTATCAGACCAGTGTAATAAGTTATACCCAAACATAGAAAAAGCTATAGAAGTTTTTAATACGTTGTATCCAGACACACCACTTGTAAAAGGAACGCCTTTTAAACCTGTTAAGATGATTATAGATATTATGATTAATGGTAGACAGATACCATATGCTGGTTTTGATGGGCTTTCTGCTGGAGCAGATGTAAACGCTGGATATACTTCTCATTTTATGATAGTAGACGAATCTCAAGAAGTTGATTTTGAGAGCTTTAATGAGCAAATTAAGCCATTCGGTACTAGAACTGGAGGAATATTATTTGCTATCGGAACTACACTTTCTGATCCAGATAACGTATTGTTTGATATGTATTCTGACCCAGAAATAACACCAGATAGAAAACTTCTATATAACTGGGAAGAGGTTCACAGATACAAAATGATGGTTTCTCAGGATTTAGCTGATAAATATGAGCGTAGGGTTCAGAAAGAGATAAAAAAATATGGTATAAATTCAGACTATATCCAATCTCAATACTATGTATCATTTGATATAGTAGGTAACAAATTCATGACAATTGAGAGACTTAGATCAAGTAATGTTATGCGTGGAGATTATGGAATGGAAAACATTTTCAACACCAATAGGAATTTCATTGTTGCTGGTTTTGACCCAGCGGTAGTAAATGACTATGCGGTTCTGACCATTGGGGAAAGTTTGATTGTCCCAGATGAGAAAGGCAAGCTTGACGGTGTTGATATTATCAATCACTTGAAAGAAGTCACTATAATGAATAAAGACAGACATAGAATATCTATTGAGTATTTAATAGATGAGATATGTAAAAAATGTGATGAGTATCAAATAGATATGCTAATGTTTGACTCTACTGCAGGTCAAGAGCATGCTGCTTTCTTCTTAATTAAGGAGCTAAAGGAGAGAAAAATAAACACCATGGTTATACCATTCTCTTTCGCAAATAAAAATAAGGTATCAATGATGCATTATTTAGAAGATAGCTTATTTAATCAGACTATAGTTTTACCTAGAGAAGATTACAGAACTAGTATAGAAGAATACAATGAATTGCTTGAAGAAGTTTGTTATTTACAAAAGACAGTAAGTGCTAGTGGAACTCCGCAGTTTAAAGCACCTGAAGGAACTAGTTTCTTTGATGATTGTGTGATGAGTTTAGCTCTTATGAATTATTGTACTTATTTTGTTATAACAAATGCTTATAAGAAAATAATAGATTTAGGTAGTGGTGTTATATTCCCAATCGCACCTCACAAAAATAATAATGGGGAAGGTATAAAAGAAAAGAATAAAAAAAGAACTGGCTATTACGCTGGTTAAGGAGTGAATAAATGAGTTGTTCTTATTTTCAAACATTTGGAATAACTGAGCAATGGGATAAGATAGAGGCAATTAGAGAGTTTTCTGAAGGAAACTCTCTACGTCACTATGTAAGAAGATGGAATGACGAGAAAAATGTCATGACTAAAAACGTAGATTGGCGTAAAAGACATGTGTGTGTTAATTACTTGGAATACGTTGTCAATTCTTATCTTTCATTCTTAGAGCCAATGAAAAATATACAAGGTTATAAAGGAAAATACACAAAGGTAAAAAAGAGAAGGCTTCAGGATTTTTTCTATGCAAATAGATGGGATGACTTCTTTAAGAAAGTTGCTAGATATAGAAAGTATTATGGAGATGTTTACATATATTGGTATCTTGATTCTAAAGATATGATCAGATTGAAGATATTAGACAGTAAAGATGTTAGAATAATGATAGATTCTAATGAAGAACCATTTGCATATACTTACACAAAGAATATAACTTCCCAAAAGAGAAAAGGGACTACTGATGAGTTTGAAGACATAAGTGTTGAAACTAAATGGGTATTCACAGAGGGGAGAGTTGATATATATGAGGAAGGTCAGTTAAAAGAAACTGTGATGAATAAGTTGGAGTATTCTAAGCTAATACCTATTATTCATATAAATCATTGCATGCAAGATAATTCACCATATTCTCATATGCCAGCTGAGGATTTAATAGATTGCGTCCTATTACTTGAGAAGCTAGATACTGAGATAACTCATGTAAATACAATGGCAGGGCAACCTCAAATATTGGCGATTGATGCTGATTTTGACTCAGAGAATTCTATAGTTGGTCCAAATGGTATTATGTATTTTGACACCAAGAAAGCTGATAATCCTCTTGAAAAGGTAACACAAGCTAAGATTACTAAGCAAGAAATAACTAATGGTCTTGAGACTTTCTACAAACAAAAAAGAGAAACTATGGATTTGCTTTACTCTAAAGCGAAATTAATTCCGCCGTCTCTTGCTGAGAAAGTAGTAGGCTCTGACTCATCAAAAGTTGCACAGATGTTTAAGCAAGACATGGAGTATGAGATATATGATTTCTATACAGAGTTTTCTGTTAAGACTGCTGCAATATTAAATATTCTTATGACTGGCTCTCCAGAAGGGGATATACATTTTATCGTACCAGATGTATCTATAACTCAAACTGAAACAGAGAAGTACATATTAAAAGGTTATAAAATGCAAACTGCTGAATTAACTATGAAAGAAAATCTAAGATTAGAAGGATTCACAGAGGATGAAATCGAAGAGAGAATTGAGCAGTGGAGAGAGGAAGAGATTATGAAACAAGAAATTGCTGGACATAATCAAACTATCCAAGCTGATAAACAGATAGAGCATGCTGAAAAAATGCAAAAAGAAAATGCTAAGGTTCAGATAAAAGTTTCTGAAAATAAGGCAAAAGAGGCTGAAGCTAAAGGCGGGTTGCAAACGCAAATAAAGTCTGCTGAGCAAACATCTAAGAAGATACCTACAAGCAATAACACTAAATAAGGAGGAAAATGGAGATGAGAGTGCACTTCATCTCCAACCCTTTTCTTAATACAACAAGAGAACATGAGGGTTGGAGCTTAGTTAATAAAGTTATCGACATAACAGGTTGGGAAGATAATATACCTTTCCATAGTTATAGAGAGATGAGAATTCCAAATACTAACATAGAAATTGGGGAGGTTATATATGTCAAAAGTAACAAATCTTTTATTGGTAAAGTTTTATCCTATTATTATACAGACGAGTTCGAATTATCTGAATCTAGTGGCGTATTGCTTGTCAGCATTTTAGAGCTTAGAACAAAGAAAATATATAATGTTCCAGTTGGAAAAATTATGAAACCGATTGAGGTTAATAAGATGGAAGATTTAATGGGGATTGGAAACTATCAAGGAACTAGCAAGATAATGGAATATGTTAATAATTCGATAATAACAAGAGATATAAATGGAACCCTAAAGGGCTATAGATTGTATACAATGGGTGGCATTTATGAATGTTTTGAGGGCTTAAGAGCTAAAGGTTTTCCGATATATTACAGAAATGAAAAGACTGAATTAATAACAAATTTTTCAGATTTAAAAAATTTTTGTAATACACTTAATTGCAAGTTGCTTTTAAATAATACAGAAGACAGCATGAGGTGGCAAATATCTGATGCTAATGATATAAAATTTGATTTTGAGCAGTTTATTAATGAAAAAGGTTATGAATTTTATTTATTATAGGAGGACAAGATGATAGTAGATGATAACAAAATGCCTATTCCAAACGCAGGTGAAGGGATAGATACAAATTCAGGAGGAAATACAAATCCGCCAACAGGTGATGGAAATACTAATCCGCCAAATACGGATAATGATATTCCACCAGTAGTGCTTACTAAGGAGCAATTAGCTGCGTTAGAGGCTTATAAAAAGCAAGTAAAGGAAGCATTAGAGGCAGAGAGACTTGCTGATAAGCAAGCTAATGATAAAATTATGGCAGAAATGGCTAAGACTGTTGAAGAATTAAAAGTATCTCAGATGAAAGACGAAGAGAGAAAGAGATACGAAGAGCAAAAGAAGATTGAGGAAGAGTCAAGAGAGAAGTTAGCTCTTGCACAACAAAATAACGATCTAATGGCTCAGATTGAAAAGATGAAGACAGAAGGATACGTTAGAGATACTCTAGCAAAATATAGCTTTATAGAACCTAAATATAAAACTAAAGCACTTACAATGAGTAGAGATGAGTTCGATAGATTCTTTACTGAGGACTTCATTAAAGATCAGCAAGAATTAAGCGAATATAGAAAAAGAGATGCCAACAATGGTAATAGAAATGCCTTCAATGGTGTGACTAATTCTCAAATGGGTAGCTCTGGCTCGACTGCTGACAGTAAGATGAAAGAGTATAAGGATTCTTACTTAAAAAGTATCTTAGGAAAATAAAAAATACCCCAATCTGAGATTGGGGTCTTTTAAAACTATTGAGTAGACTATCGTGGGTGCACAATAGACAAACAAAAATAAAATTAAAACTAATAAGGAGTGATATAAGAGTGGCAATCATATTAAGAGTAAAAGATTCACAAATAGAGCCAAAAATTACTGGTAAATTATATGGAAACACTTACTACGTGGATGACTCTGCTGTGGCTGGTTTAAAACTATCGTTTTTCTCACATGTTACTGGCGGTGGAACATCAGAAGGTAAGCCTAATGCAACATTAGTGCATGCTAATGCGGCTGAAGGAAGAAAGGCATCAGGAATTATCTATGATGCATCACCAAGAGATCAATATGGGAACGGAAATAACTGGAGACATAACAATAGATTATACCCATATGGTATGAGACAAGATTTAGCATTAGCTTTAATCAAAACTGGAGTTATCGAGATTTCTGATTCAGAAGTAACTAAGCATCAGCAATTCGCAGTTATTAATGAAATGGTTTTACCAAAGGAATTAAAGCTATTACAAAAAGTTCAAATTGAAGATGCAATTTATTTCGTAAGAGATATTGACGGTACTAACGTACATTTAGTTGACGCATCTGGAACTGCAAAAACTGAAGGATTAACTTTAGCGTCTCAAACTAAAGTGCTAAGAGTTGGTCAAATGGACGACCCTGTTTTCTTAGCTGGTTGGACAGAAGATCCACAAAAGGGTTCTACAATTGATGCATCTGCAATCCCATTCCCATTTGTTACATGGAATACTGGTCAAATTGTTGGGCACATAGAGTCACCAATAGCTGTGAGATTTGACTTAAATGCAGATCCATACCTAGATGTTATTGAAAGTGGAGTAGCTCTTTTAGAGGCTAGCGAAGAGCAAAGAGAATTCGAAGTTGCGTCATATGAAGCAGGTTACAAAAGAGATTATACTAACTACTGGGAGAAAACATCTGAGCATACTCCTGTAGCTATAGCAAAATACAACGGAAAAAAATAATAAATAAAAATACAAACTAAAGGAGTGATAATCAAGTGATTAACGTAATAACTGGATCTAATTCGCTAGGTTCTTTCTTTGATTTAGGAAAAGCCGAAACTAGCTTAATTAAGGTAGTTGGAGCAATCGAATCATTAAATGAGCCAGCATTAATCAATAGACTTGCAGGAATGGATTTCCTGTCTACTTTCATAAGAAACGTTGAAGGACTACAAGGACATACTGAAGGGTTCGAAGAGCACAAAGTGTATGTAACTGATGATGGTTCTTACCAAGACGCACTAAACTATGAGCCAAAATATAGAACATGGACTTTCTATAGAAAAGGTTACATAGTAAAGGACATTGACTTCTCAATGGGTGTTATCAACCATGCGGCTGAAACTAAACAACCTTTATCTGCAATTGTTGCAAAAAGAATGGATGCAATTGGAAAATTATATACATTACAATATCTACCAAAGGTAGCATACGAAACATTATTCTTTGAACCAAGAAATAAATATGGTTCATATACTGATGACTTCGGATTCTTAGATGGTACTTTAGTTGATGCTCAAATGATGAAACCTTATGGTCAAGAAGCATCTAACCTAAGAAGATACCACTGGAGAGGTCAGTTAGAAGATTTACTAACTGTACATGACTTCGAAAAAATCGTTGACTATATGTCAGAATATTTAGATGTAAGCGATTCATCAATCGTTGCATTAGGAACAAGAGCAACATTATCTAAATTAAGAAGTGTTATTAATGCTGATGTTAACTTAGATATTTGGGATAGAACTGGTCAGCCAGCAGAAGAAATCAATGGTGTTAGATTCGTTAAGAATGACTTTATGCCAAAGAATATCTTATTCTTCGTATCTGGAGACGCTCCAGAATTAATTACTAAGTTAATCTCTCCTAACCCAGACTTTAGAGGAGTGGCATTAACAAAAGTTGAAGCTTTCACTAACTTCGAAAGATTAGAGAACTTAGCTGGTTCATTCTTCAAAATCATGCCAGAAGGTTATCACTTAACTGGAAGACACTTTGGATTATTCTTCCATATGGCAAAAGGTATTTCAGTAACTGATCCTGAAGGAAATGTACATGCTGGAATCATGAATGAAGATGGTAGAAGAATCATGAGAGACCATAGAGAGCTATTAAAAGGAGCTTGGTACAGAGGTTTAAGAAGTTAATAATATTAACAGATAAAACAATAAAGAGGATAGGATATTTAATTATCCTATCCTTTTTTTTGAAACTTTAGACAAGGAGGTAAAATGTCTATAAATAATAAGGAAAAGATAAGCGTTGCTCTGCAAAGCATAATAGATAGTGTTATAGAAAATTATGACGCACCAGAGGTAGAGAAAGTTAGCGACAACAGTTATGAACGTAGTAACTCTGGAAGTAATATGAGAGCAAATTATGAATTTTTAAAGGCAATTGCTGATTCTGAAAACACAGATAAGGTTTCTAAAAGAGGGCAGGTTGCAGGTCATGGTTTTAGCAATTCTACTACTGCGTCAGGTAAAGGCTTGGGAAGCTCTGGAATTTATTTACCAGATTTCGACCCTGAGTTATATTACACTAAATATCAGGTATATAGCAGGGCAGAAGTTGATGATAAAGGATTTGCAACAAAACAGTACGTTGATAATACTGTTAATGAAATAGCTGGAGACGTTAAGTTACTAAAAGAGACATTCTTGGCGTTCAAATCTATGTTTGACTTAATAAAGGAAATTGATAAAGTAAAAGATGGAGATACTCCATCTATAACTGAGTTTTATCCAGATACTGGACTTGGGTCTTGTAAACTATTAATTAGTGAAAAGAGTGGAAAGGAAGTTTGGCTAAAGCCATACGAGGCACTTGATGCGTCAGATAGATTGACAATATCTACATACGGTGATATTGACATAGGTAGAAACCTAAAAGCTACCGTAGTTCCTGAAGGTCGTATAACATTATACCAGATTGGTTTTAATCCAGTTTATGCTGGTGAAAACAACTCTACTATAATGCAAATAGGAATAGACTATGCTCAAAGAAACATGGTTACATTGAATCTAGCTGGTATTGAAACTAAGATAACTGGTGTTAGAGTTCGTGACTTTATTACAGTAGATGGTGAGTCTACATGTACACTAACTGCCGCAAATAGGAAATTCCCAATGTTCTATGAGGATAGAGGTGGAACATCTAGTGGAACAACTATTTCTAACACAATGACATTTAAAAACATTACTCTTAAAGGAACACTTCAAGACAATGAAATCTCTGTTGAGAGAGGTATTGGAGGTTTTGGTCCTCAGAACTCATCACCGACAAAAACTGTAGTACCTTCTCCAAATGAGTTTGAGTGTGGTATTTATCTAAGGTCAGCACAAAACTGTAGGATAGAGAATGTTATATTCTTAAGATTTAGAAGTACAGGACTAACTCTTCGTACTAAGTCAACTGGAATGACTGGATCATCTATAAGCTCGTGTATATTCGAGCAATGTCATATTGGTTTACATATGGGTACAAGAACTGAGTATAATCAGTTGAATAATGTAAGGGTAAATAACTGTCACTACGGTATACACAATCGTGGAGGTAATAACACATATATTATGACGGCAGCAAATATGTGCGCCTTTGCAATGGTTCTTGCATCTGGTTCAAATGACGGCCATGGTTCTATAACAAATGGACAGTTAAATCATAACATGTGGTCTGTTGTTGCAATAAACCAAGACTCTGGATTCGTTTTTATAGGTATGCAAATGTTCTATGGTGATGTAATCATAAAAGACTGTCAGGGTGTAATATTTGAGACTTGCCTATTCAAAGCTAATCGTACTGTTGTTGATACGGACCTAAAGTTAGGTTCTGCAGTTGGATACAATCAATTCTCTACTGTCATGTTTGAGACTTATAATGGTACTGGACACTTCTCTAGAACTGCAAACTCTCCGGCTGGACTTATAAATGTTGTTAGGCAGGCTGATGGTTCTGCTGTTAACTGGGTTAACTTAAATACTAGCTGGTACTCTCAAGCACTTAAAGACTATGTATTTGATAAGTATGCTACTAACAATGGCAGTGGATCAACATATGCAGACACTATTGTTCCAGACACTTTGGTGAATCATGGATGGCCAGTAAAAACATTTCCAGAGACTAACTCACTTACAGAACTAAAGCTATCAAATGGCCAGTACTTACAAACTAATGTAAAAGGAATATCTTTTGTTCCTTTCATTCCATCAACTTATGAAGTTGCTTTTTCTGAGAAAGGAATGCTTTTAACAGCACCATGGAGATTCTCTCAGGGTATAAAGCTTGATAGAAAAAGTGTTCATGAAATTAGTGCGATTGTTGAGTTCATAGCGAATCCAGGTCAAAATATAGGACTTTGCGGATGGAGTGAGACTGATGCAACTAAGACAACATGTGCCTTCTTATTGTCAGAAAACTCTGGCAGAAGATTAGAAGTTTGGATTGGAAACACCAAAAAGCAATTTAACTTAACATCAGATAAGTACATGGTCGCTGGAGAAAGAAATGAAATAAAATTTAAGTGGGAGCCTAAAGATGCCAATACTGTTGTAATCTATGCATATAAAGATGGGGTTATGATTGGTGCTGGGCAAGAGTTGAATATGCCTACTTCTGATCTTGTGATTGATTCATTTGCAACACAGGCTTCAATTTTTAATGGTTTTTTACATTCTATTTCAATAAAATCAACACCTGCTGAGTAGCAGATGGAAAGGTGGTATAAATGGATGCTCATACTAAAATGTTTGAAGAATTAATGAAGAAGAATAACGAAACATTATACTTTGTTGAGAAAGTTCCAACAAGTGACGTGGAACCTTATATATATAAGGTTCTATGTCTTCCATCTACATTCAACAAGGCTATTTCATCTTCCCAAAATCTAACAACGTCAAGGAATATTACGCTTAGATTTTTAAAGAAGGATATAGTCGGCCTAAAGAGTGTGAGTGGAGATAGGGAGTTTTGCGATTTGGATGATATACAATCTTGTATGTCAAAAGCAATATATAAAAATAGAAGATATGTTATTGATGAGATTTCATTGAATGGTTTTGGAAACTTAGTAATAATAACACTTTCATCTTCTGAGGAGTGATAAGATGCTAATACCTCACACAATAGCAGTTTCGGAGGGTATATACGAACTGTTAAAAGAAGAGCTTATTGATGATGTTTATGTTTATAAAAAGACTGGATTAGATGTATCTGATGATATAGTTTATCAAGTGTCTGAATATACAGCATATCAAGATGGAAAAGCTACATTAAAAGTTAAAAACAATCCTACTGCAAACATCTATGAGATTGAGGGTTTAGATAAATTTGATGGTGTCCTAAATGGTTTTGATGATGTGGTTATAGATTCGATAGAACAAATCGATGACAATAATTTCACAGTCAATGTATCAAAAGTGAATGACTCACTTTTAGGCGAAATTGAAAAGATAAAAACTTTTGGTTTAAAACTTTCTAAATCAGTGTTCTACGATGCTAGCTTCTTTGCTTTCCCACAGTCGTATGGAGGCAGTAGAATAAGTTACAAAACGTTTGGCGTGAATGTCAAACTTTTAATAACAACGAAGGACGATATTACTAATTATACAATTGAATATCTTACTCAAAAGATATATGACCTATTCTATTACTACAATCATGGGAGTACTGAGTTAAATATAGATGGCAACCCATTGTATATAAGACCGTATGGTAATTTCTCTAGTATTGATGTAGTTCAAGAGAGTGATAATATCTCTAGTAGGTTAGTTACAATAAGTTTTAGTTATAAGCTTAGATATAAAAATTAAAAAAGGAGTGATAATGACAATGTCAATAAACAAAGATTCGTTAATTACGACTGGTGGTTCGCAGTTCGTTAACTTTACAAATGGCGTTATGAGAATAACTGTTGTTGGTGAAGACACTGCAACTGGTCAAACAAGACCAGAAGGATTAGTGTTTGTTGGGGAATTATCTGGACAGACTACAAGTGCTCATAAGTTAGCTATTTATTCTGCAGAGGTTTCTATTCCTGATACTGGAATTTCTATACCATTAGATACGATCATGGGTAGAACAAGAGACATCAATGACATATTTAACACAAAGGGATCATATGCTGGTTCGACAATGGGAACTGAGGTTCTTAATACAACAGATATGACAATAGGATTCTCTGAGGATTATGTTTACCTTTCAGACAATCCACAAGGACACATTGTATCAAGAGACATATTAATGTCAATGCTTAAAGGAGATTCTTTTAGAGATGGAGATAAACTTATTAAAGTTGCTGGTACAAATGGTGCAGTAAAAAGAGGAAGAAATGCAAACTCAGACAGATTCTTTGGTGGTCTATTTGTTACTGATGGAAAGCTAATTGTTCCACAAGCAGCAGAGGAAGATGGATCTCCAGTGTTAGAGCCTAACTCAAGGGTTGTTGCGTACAATACAACAGCATTAACTGTTATGGTTGAATTTCTTTACACTTTCTCTGAGACAAAGAAAAATGGTTTTAGATTCGTATATACACTAAATTCAGGTTTTGCATATAATGAGGCTGATGATGTTAATAAGATCTCTTGTACTTCTCAAATCCTATGCGACCCAAGAATAATAAAAGATTTCTGGATCAACGGTGAGTCTTCAAACTCATTTAAGGTCGATACTGTTGAATTTACTGAGGAGACTGGATCTCAATGTAATTTAATTACACAAGCAACTACAGCTGGGATAAACTTAAATGAAAGACTTCCTGTTGTAGGATATATTGGTGTCAATGGTCAAGCAGCTTATGTACTATGTACTGAAGACGTTGCTATTCCAGCCATGATCGGTGGAAATGGAGCAAATCCTAATATGGCTTCTGTGTCAACTATGACGAAGGCAAATTTAACACTTGAAGATTTTGCTTTCCTAATCTACGACTTCGATCTAACTGAAGCTAGATTCAAAGCACACCCATATAAAAAATAAAACTAAAGGAGTGATATAGTAAATGTCAAAAATGGCTAATATAGATTTATTAAAGACATCTACTGGAGGTTCTCAATTCGTTAACTTTACCAACGGTACTATAAGAATTACAGTTGTTGGTGAAGATATGAAGAAAGTAACTCCAGAAGGTGGTATTACATTTGAAGATAGCAATGAGAATGCTCACAAACTTCAAATCTTCTCTGCGGAATTGTCGGTTCCAGATACTGGTATTTCAATTCCACTAGATAACATTATGGGTAGAACAAGAAACATAAATGATATTTTCAACTCATCAGGTTCGTTTGCTGGTACTACTATGGGTACTGAAGTACTTAATACAACAGATATGACATTAGGATTCGTTGAAGACTATGTTTATTTATCTGATTCTGCTGAAGGGCATATCATATCTAGAGATGTTCTTAGAGCAATGTTACTTGGTGAAACTTTTCAGCACGAAACTGGAGTTTCTGCAACTGGAGAAAAAGTATATGATACCGTTAAGGTTGCTGGTACAAATGGTACTGTAAAGAGAGAGACTAAGGCTCTTTCAAGTAGATACTTCGGTGGGATGTTTATACAGGATGGAAAACTAGTTGTTCCACAGGCAACTGACAAAGACGGAAATCCAATTTTAAAACCAAATGCCAGAGTTGCTGCTTACAATACAACAGCACTTACTGTAATGATTGAGTTCTTATATTCATTCTCACAAGAGAAAAACAATGGTTTTAGATTTGTGTATGTATTAAATGGTGGAGTTACTTATAATGAAGCTGACGATGCGAATAAATTCTCTTGTACGGCACAAATACTTTGTGACCCAAGAGCAATATCTACATTCTGGATCAATGGCGGAGCAGATAATTGTATTATGATAGATAAATTATCTACTACTGTTCCTGGAGCAGAAGGGCAGCCAAGTACTGAGGTTCCTATGACTATGGCAGATATTTCTAACAAAGTTACTACTGCAATAACTACTGAGGGTTGGTCTAATGAGAATCCAGTTGTTGTTTATGTAAATAGAGACATCAAACCTACAGCACCAAAAGCAAGAAGAAAAGCGGTTAAGGCTGTATCTACTGAGCAATTGTCAGGATATATGTTATTTACAGGTACTGGAGTTCCAGTCCCAGCGTTTCTGTCAGAAGACGGTGCAAACCCAACTCTTGTTGATGTTACTTCATTAGATGCTGAGGCATTAGCAACACACAAAGTAAATGATTATATATTTGATATTTATAACTATGACATATTATCAGCTAAGTTCGTTCCATACTATATGCCAGCTGTAAAAGGATACTATGCATCTCAGATGTCTATTCCTAGCAAGGCTAGCTTAGATGAGAAAGAAGTAGTTTCTTATGGAATGAAGTCAAACCCAGAACCAATGTCTGGTTTTAGAATTAAGAGATAATACCTAGGAGGAGGATATTTTGAGAAAATTAAAATCACTAAAAGGAAAAACAAGAAGAAAGAAAGGTTGGGTAGAATTCGATGACGAATTCTTCCTTCCTATAAAAACATTATCAGTAGCTGAGGAGATTATGTTCTCTTTTGATGAGCATATCGAAGTTCCGACAATTCAAAGGAGAGCAACTGCAGAAGAAGTAGAGCAATTAAAGCAGGAAGACCCGTCTTTTAACTCTAAGATAATTCCTTTTATAAAAATATATGATAAGTCAAGTCAGGCATATGCTGAGAATCTTCAAGAGAAGGAGAAGTTAGAACAAATAGCTTCTATCATAAAGTATGTTGACATGGACTTTAAAAATGAAGACGAGTTAACACTTTGGGAAGATTTTGAAATTGAGAAAGGCGACTATTATGAGCTTTCTAAATACTTTGCATATGAATTGTGTTTAAGTTCTCAGGATCTTGAGAAGATTTTACATGCCGTTAAAGGCTTACAAGGTGAGTCTGTGTTTGAGAAATTAGCCATGTTTGAAAAATTAAGCAATCAAGACATGAGTAAGATTCTGAACTATGTTTATGAAGGCGTTAGAAGAGAAAATGAGAACGTCGCTGAGATGGTTGAGAAGGGTAATCAAGCAATGAAGATCGCTGAAGATATGAATAAAAATTACGAAGGAGATGCTGAATAGCGTCTCCTTCTTTTTAATTTAGTTGCATTAAGAGGAGGAGTTGATAATGGATTATTCATCTTTAAATTTAAAAATAAGAGCTAGGACAACCCTATGCAAACTACCTTTGCCATTGCTTATAGATGTGGCAAACATAACTAATAACAGAGAAACTGTTATTGATTGTACAATAAAGTTATCTAATGATAAAATTATATATGATAGGACGAAGTCACCATTTGCAAAAACAGTAGATTATAATCTACTGGTCAATAGATTGAAGGACGTGTGGAATAGTATAGATATGGATCTAGCATACGAGAACGATACTATAATATCTCTCTTAAATGTAACGACTTTTGAAGAGTTTGAAGAACTGTGTCTACATACTGACTTATGTACAATGGAGGAGATTCTTAACATATTGAATGAAATATCATTCTATAATGAAAAACTGAAAAAGAACTTTATTGAAGAATGTATATCCATATTTGATCTAAGGAGAGAGTTTCCTAAGATAATGTTAAAAGATGATAACATGTCTGCATATATAGGGAAGTACAATGAGTACTTTAGTTATCCAGAGTCAATGTATGCACTACAGTTAGTTTCCGAATACCCCATGTCAATATGGTTTCCAGAAAATATTGGAAAATCTTTTATGGAATGGTCTTGGAGAGAAATTGAGTGTAAGAAAATGTATATGGCTATGAAAAACATAACAGAGAATTTTAGAGAATTAGTTAAAGCGAAAGCTCTCGAAGTTAGTAGAGAGTCAAAATAAGGAGGTAAGATTTTGAGCAAACCTAAGTCGCCAAAGAATAAAAAACCAAAAAATGATGAAATCAAAGAAATTGATGGAGTGTTGGTTAATATAAATACTGGTGAAATCGTAGAGAAACTAGCTGAAGAAGTTAGTTCTGTAATAGATGACATAGTAACAGAAGGAGTGTCTAGTCTTAAAAAGAAGACAAGAGCTAAAGAAAAAGAAAGAGCTAATGCAATACGTAGTGAATTTGAAAAGGCATTAGCGCCTGGTGATAAAATATTAAAAGATTTACTTACTCAAAAAGTAAAGACAATGTTTAAAGGATTAGACGTAGATACTAAGGCAGCTTTTGGAGACTACGAAAGTGCAGAAGTGTCATCATCTATAAATAAACATGTAAGCAAGATGGTAAAAATGATAGAAGACTCTATTATCTATGGAATAGGAGTAGATAAAAATGATTTAGCAAATAAAGTCGAAGAGCTTAATGTTGATTTCTCATCAGCTCTACTGGAAAAACTTGCTATAAAAATGAGAGAAGGGAAAGTATATAGTGGACCAACAGAAGAAAAAGAAATAGATGAGTTCAATATAATTGTAGATTCAGCAAAAATGAAGATACAAGAACTTTCACAGGAGTTCAAAGACACTGGAGAATTCTCTGGAAATATTAAGAAATTAATGCTTAGTCTTGAAGATACCTTAAGTGGTCAGTACTCTGCTGATGTAATTTTTAGAGAGTTCAATGATCTTCAGAAAAGATATGCAGAATCTCTTGAAGGTCAGAATGGGATAAATGACACAATGGAATTAGTTGTTGAATCATTTAAGGCATTCTCTTCTGGTGTCGACCCAGAGGAAGTTGGAAAGGTAATGAAAGATATTACTGATAATACGATAAAGCCAATAAAAAAATTGCAAGATTTTGACCTTAGCAAATATAAAAATTTAATGCTTGGGATTGGTGCTGGGATAACTGGTTTAGTTGCTGAGATATATGCCGCCGAGAAAGAGATATATGCGATCGCAGCTATTACAGATATGCAAGGTGCTGAAGTATCTAAGTTTAGAACTGAGATGAGTGCTCTTGCTGTTACCTTACCATTTACAACTAGGGAATTGGCATCGTCGTATGGAGATCTGGTTAGAACAGGTAAATCAGCAGCTGAAGCTAGTGTAATCTTACGTTCGGTTGGAGACCTTGCTATTGCAACTTTCGAGCCTTTAGGTAAAGTTACTACAAATGTAAATGCGTTAGTGTTAGCTATGGAACTTTCTGCAGATAAAACTACCGCAGTAACTAAAACACTGTTTAATGTGTTAAATACAACACCACTAGGTTTTGAATCTCTTGCTGCCGCATTAACTCAGACTGGTGCTGCATTTAACTCGGTTATAGGTCAAACATCTAAGACTGGTGAGGAATTAGAAGATTATAAAATGGAACTTACAAAACTTCAATCATCATTAATTGGTGGTATGTCGCTTTTAGGTAAGACTGGTTCTCAAGCCGGAACTGCTATAAGAAATATGACTACTAGATTACAGTCGATGGAAGCTGCGGCGAAGTCTGCTGTTGATGCTGATTTAATAAGAGCTGGTGGTTTTGTCTCTTCAACTGGTATAGTTATAAAAACCGCTCAAGATTTATCTGAGCTTGCGTCCGAGGATTTTATGAAGGTTACTCAAGTTCTTTCTGAGATGTCTAAAACTGGTGTGCTGTCATTTGATGCTATGAGAAAGTTATTTACTGGTAGAAACGTTACTCAGATTGCTGGAGTTTTGGCTCAGGTAGACGGAAATGTAGAAGAGTTTAATAGAAGAATGTCTGAGATGGGAGATCTTTCAAAAGCAGCAGAAATAGCTGGACAATCTTGGGTTCAACAGTATAAGCAATTAGCAGAGACTTTTGGAGACTTTAAAAATGTGCTTGGTGATTTTGCAGACGTCTTTTCTGGCGCGATGTCTTTAGTGAATGGTGCAGTATCTAGTTTTGCTAAGGTTATTTCAGAGAGTCCAATGGCAAAAGGAACAGCCCTAGGTATAACTTCATCTATTGCATCTATGGGTACTTTAATAACTCTAACTCATAGTCATACTGCCGTTCTTAAATTATTGAATAAGTATTATAGTAATAATATTGACACTGGTATGAAACTAACTCAGGTTATATTAAAAATGGGTGGAGCTTTTATGCAATTCCTTATGAACAATAAGTGGATGCTTGCCGTAAGTGCGATAGTTGGATTAGCAACTGCAATGAATGAACTTAGAAAAAATGCTGAAGCAGTTAGAAATGAAACTAGAAAGACAGTAATGACATATGAGAATCAAATAGAGACATATAAATTAACTAATGAGGCGTCAAAGAAGATGCTTAAAACATCAGAAGAGAATATAAGTAGAATGACATCTATCTTCGAAAAGAATGATATGGGAAGTCAATTTGAAAATATATTTTATGGTTTTGATGATGGTAGAGCTGCAATCAATAGACTGAACACGGCTCTTAAAGAGTTCATAGTTGTAGCACAAAAAAGTAGAGAGAGTCTTAGAGGTGATAAATCATCTTCTGACAGACTAAAGGAAGAGACTGCGGCTGCTGCCATGGAATATGGTTACGATACTGAGGCACATAAAAAAGCTAAAGAAAGAAGAAGTACTTTTGAAAAGGCACAACAGTTTGTTAGTCAAGCTACTGAATCAGGTATAGATATGGAACTTCTTAAAACAATAGCTCGTGGAGATAGAACAGTAGATGAGTCTAAGAAAATTGATAAAGAGCTTGCTATGAGAAATGTTAAAACATCACTTAGAGAGCAAGGACTTTCTTATGACGGTATAAACATAGACGAGATGTTTTCAAGATTAATAGAGGATAATATAAACCCAGACGATTTCGAAAAGGAATTAGCTAAGACTGTTGGGGCTGACATATCTAATGATAAGCTTATAAAAGCTCTTGATAATACATATAAGATGTATCACGCTAATGTAAATGGTCTTGTTGATTCATATGATACACTTTCTAAAGAAATGAAATCTAAATTTTCAGGATACTTTGGCCCAAGTAAAACAAAGATGCTAGAAGCTCTTAATGTATTCTTCCAAGAGGATCAAAAAACTCAAACAGATAGAATGCAGGCTCAGAAGGAAGAATTAGAAAGTAAGATTCGTCTTAATTCACAAATAGATCAAATGTTAAAATCATCAAATGAGAGGATAAGAACTGAGACAATAAAAGCGTACGGTGTGGAATCTAAGAGTGGTGCTGAACTTGAGGATGCTCTAGCTAGGCTGTCTGAAGATTTCCCAGATTATGCGCTACCATTTCAAGAGGCAATAGATGCTATGCGTAGCAGTGGTTTCGTTAAGAGTGATGAGATAATAACTAAAGAGAAATTAGCTAACTTTAGACAGGCTCAGGCACTATATACAGAAAGGGTCTCTGCCTTAGTAACTAATGCAACAAAGGGTCTTACTACATTAGCAAAAGATGCAGTGTTCCCAAGTTCTGTAATTGCCAAAGACATTGAATTTACAAAAGACAATGTAAGAAATGCAATTATGGATATGTTCGGCCCTGACAATGGAATAGCTGGAAAGGTAAGTGAAACAACAGAAAGACAAATGCTTATAATGAGAGATTCTTTCTTAAGACAAATTGATGAGGAAGTTAATAAAAAAGGTGTAAAGCCTTCAGAAGTTCCTAATATACTATCCAATATGTACAATAAGTTTATGCAAAGTATGCAAGATAAAATGATTTCAGATTTTAAATACCTATCTGAAACATCTCTTGGGTCTATAGAAGAGGCAATGCTTGGAGACAATATGATACTTTCTAAAATACCTGCTGGTGATCAACTGAATGATACATTAGCTAGAGCAATAGAGACATATTGGTCTGAGAACGAAGATCAAAGAGAAAAAATGATAAAGGCATTAACAAATATAAGAAGTGGAAATGCTAAGACATTCGACAAGGATATTGCAGACCTGACATCACTTAGGGATATTGCTAAAACATCTGGAGAGTCTGAAGTTACCGCTACTCTTACTGCTATAATAGATAAATACAATGCTACTGGACAAACAAAAAAGATAGCGTCAGGAATTGGAGGTATGAAAGGCTTTAAGCCTGGCGTATTGTCGACCTATGAAGAGGAGTATATCCTTAGCGTAAATGAACTTGTTGATAGCATATCTACAGGAAATGACGAATTATCTAAATATCTTAATACTGAAAGCAGAAAACTTATAGATGCTAAGAAGTCAATAAATTCGGCTTTCTCAAGTTTATCTGGTAAAGAACTATCTGCTGAAAAACTTGACGAACTTGAAGGCAAGTTCTCTAGAATGTCATCAGCTAAGACATCAAAAGAAGTAATTTCAGTTGCTAAAGAATTAATATCAAACGCTGATGCGTATGGGCTTGACAAGTCAAATGTCGAATCATTAAAGGCTACTATATTCTCACTTGGAGACAACTCTACTAGAATACTAAATCTTATATCTTCCCAATTCTCTGAAATTGATGGAGCTGTAATGTCTAGTATAAAAAGTCTTGGAGGCATAGAGAACTACTCTTTCCTTGACAGCACACTAGGCAAGTTCGAAGGACTTATGAAAGAACTTGCATCTCAGGGTGTGGATATACCAACAGAAATGATTGAAGAGAGAATTGCAGAACTGAAAGCTAAGAAAAATAAGGAGATAGAGCTTGAGTCTATTAGGTATGGCATTGGAGAGGCAATTGGTGCTAATAACTATCAAGGAGCTTTCAACATACAAAAAGGTTTTGGCAATGTAATAACAAAAAGAACTCAAGAGATTAAAGAGCTGGAAGAGACTATAGCACAAGGCGGACTTGCGGAGAGAGAAAAAGCTAAATTAGAGAATAAGAGAATTGCACTATCTATGGAACTAACCAACCTTCAGGTAGAATCTATAACATCAGAAATAGAGATACAAAAAGCTCTAGCTATGAGAGTCAAGGAATTGCAAGATAATTTCTATACCGAGTTAGAATCTTCTATCTCTAGTGCAATAAAGATTGATAACAAAAAACTAACAACTGAAGATAGTTTTGCAAGTATGGCAGATTCAATGTCAGCTTGGTTTGTAAACAATCTAAGACCAGACTCTGATCCTAACAAGATGCCAGGTATGGATATGAAGACTTTGATAAAGATGACAAATTCTATGCTTAATTATATGAGAGCATCTAAGTTAGAAAAGGCTATGGACTCAATAGATAAAAAAATGACCGCTGTAACTAGATCACAAAAAGACATTGATAGGAAGGCTAGATTAGCTGATGATGTACAAGAGAAGGCAGCACTATTCAATGAGCAGCAAGTATTAGCTGAGGAACTTACTAGATTAGAAATAGAAAAAATGAATATTGACCAATTATCAATAGCTCAGATACAGACAGACCAATTATACAATATTATTCATGAATTGCAAATTCTTCAACAAGTAAGCAAGGGTGAGAAAACTCAAGGAGATAAGAATAAGGCATTCGGTGAAGCAATCTTGGGAAGTTTTAAAGACTCATTTGGTGATTTTTCTTTTGATAATCTTGGAGACAGTTTCTCTAACATGTTCAGTGGTGACAATATGGCTAATATGGGAACTGCGGGAATGGAAGCATTAAAAGGTATGGCTGGTAATTTAGCTAATCAAGTTGCTACTGATGTATTCACTAAATGGACTGGAGATGCTGCATTAGGGCAGACTCTTGGTGGAGTTACTCAGGCTTTTGGATCTATACTTACTGGAAACCCTATGGACATTATAAATGGTGGACTTAGTGCTATTCAAGGCTTATCTAAGGGACTCTTTGGTGATAAGAAAGCTGAAAAGGAAATATCTAAAAAAATAGAAGAGCACAATGAGAAGATAAAAGATGCCGTTGCTGATTTTAACTTTGAGATGCTTGTTAGTAAATTGGAATCCATAAACAGTGGAATTAGACAAGTTTCAGACAATATAACTAAGTATGGTCTTAGAGGTGCATACAATATGTATATGTCTCAATCTGGTGCGTCAATGACTGGAGCTGGAGCTGCTGAGTACATATCCCATACTGAGAGATATGGTGGTTCTTGGGTAAGACGTAGAAGAAGAAAAGACGTATACGCCGCAGTAACTGAAACTATGGACTTAAAGAGAATCGGAGATATTCTAGGTGGAGACTATAAGGAAGCACTTGGTGATTATAGACTTAACTCTTCTGAAGAAATGAACCTTGCTCTACAAGGAGCTAAAAAGATCCAAGAAGGACTTAACCAGTGGAGAGGTGCAAACACTGGAGCACAACATGCGAAGGGCGATTACGGTAAACAGTGGGCGCAATCATCTGCTATGCTAGATGCTACAAACCAGATGATAGAGAAATTAGAAGGAGTGCAAAAGCTATATGCTAACAATCTTGACAAGTTTAATTCTCAACTTTTTGGTTTTACGGTTGAATTCATAGATGAATTTGGTAACATAGCAGATTCTTCTGAAGAGATTGTAGATGTTATAATAACCGAGTGGGACAAACTCGCTGGAATACTAGATTCTGTTGCTAGCAACATATTCCAAGAAACTTCTGCGATTGGTGATGCTGTATATTCTGCAATCTTCGATAGTGCAGCTCAGGCATTGTCAAAGAGTGATGAAATGATGGGGCTTGGTGATGAGCTTGCTAAGTTGGTTTATGACTTCTCTAAGACTTTCATACCAGAGGATATGGATACAATAGGAGCTAATGCAAACCTTAATCAGATGGACATACTTGAAAAAGTGCTTGGTGTTATGGATAAAATGAAGGAAGAGGAGCAAAGACTTAAAGATGCTGCAGCCGCATTAGCTGAAGGTATGCTTGCTCTAGGTGGAGACATCAAGGAACTTAGACCTTATCTTTCCATAGATTTTCAGACGATGGAAACACAAGTATCTCATTATCAAGAAAAGTACACTGAGGCAATGCAAGAAATAAAGACTGAATTGTATAACGCTTTCAAAAGCGGTAAAGGCCCAATTGCAATAACAGAGGCAAATATGGTAGAATACAATAAAGCTCTTTCTGATTATATTGCATCGCAACAAGCCGCAAAGGATGTTACTGACTATATAACTGATGAGTTCACTAACAAGTTCTTATCTGGAGAAATAAATAGACCATTTGAAGATGTTGCAGAATACTTAAATGAAGAAGTTGTTGAGATGAGAAACACAATAGCTGATTTCTTTAGAGCTGAGGATATGAATACAGCAGCATCTAATTTTGGAAAAACAATAGGAGATAAGATAACTAACAATATCATTGATAAGATGTTAGATACTCAAAAGTATAGGAATGCACTTAATTCTATATACAAGAGTGTTGATGCCATAATTGAAAAGGGAGCATCTGTTAGTTTTGCTGAATTATCAAAAATTGCACAAGACGCTCAGAAATATAGTATGATGATGGATCAAGAAAGACAGAAGATTCAAGCAATGAAAGATATGTTTAACTTTGATAGTGAGGTTGTATATGATACAACTCAAGACACTATAAACTATCAGACATCATCTTCTAAAGAGAGTGTATATAATATCTATCAAACAAACAACTTTGATATTGGAAATTTTGTTTCAACAAGAGCTTCTATGGAAGAGTTCTCTGATATGGTTGCACCTTATCTAGCACGTTCGTTTGATAATCTAGGATTATAAGGGGAGCTACGGCTCTCCTTTTTTTAATACTTTAAATAGAATCGAATGAAAAAACTATTCAAGGAGGCATTAAATGAATTGCTTATTAATTGGTGATAAAAATAGAATTTTTAATAAAACAAATACGGATGTTATATTCGATATTGCAGAACCGATAAGTATTACTCTTACTGGTGGAGCTGAAAGCACTATGAAGATAACACATGATGACAATGGAAACTTGCTTACAAAAGACGCTTATATAATGAAGAACATAAATAATGAAGATGTAGCAATATTGTTGAAAAAATCAGATAAGGTATTTTCAAATTGGGATGTGATATATGTGCCAGAAGGAGAGGATTGTGAGTACATAATAAAACCAAGCACTAAAAAATATCTTGTTGATTTTTATGATGATATGTCTTTTACTTTCAATAATTTTATTTTCAAGGTTAAGATAAATGGAAAGATAGCAGAACCAACAACTGAATATCAAGTATCTATGGGTAAAGTTGTGATAAATAAAACAAGTAGCAAGTTGAATATGGCAAACAATGTGATAGAGATAATAACACATCCAAATCAATCAACATTGACCGCTACTGTATCATATGATGGATATAATGATAATAGCTTTATTGAAGCAATGTTTTCATCACTATCTGACGCTCCATCAAACAATGAAATTCAACTAAGTGGTAAAAAAAGAAGAGGATTATCTAATGATAGTATGATTGTAGACGGTGGTGGAGTATTAAGTTTACAACTTTATTCGCTAGACGGTATGAATGATTATTCTATATTAAAGGATAAGAGATTTAAAGTTACTATAAGAAATGATAAGGATGAGACAATATACCACAATTGCAAAATTAGACATGGTGCAAGTTCCGTTGAAGAAGAAGTTAACACATCATCTTATGATATAGAATATGGGTATAAAACAAAAGGAGGTAATCAATGATTACTATTTCAAGCTTTAATGAAAGTAATAGAAATTTTACTTTACATGGTAATGTAACAAAAAGTACAAAACTGCAAGGTTATAGTAAAAATAGAACAATAGGAAGTAAGGTAAGACAAAGGTGGATAGCTAAATACGACACTTACAGCATAGAGGTGTTGGCAATAAGCGAATCTGATTTTAAAAAATTAGAAGAGTTCTTTCTAAAGAGAGAACTATTATCATTGTCTTTTGATGGCGCAGACCACTATGCTACTTTGGTTGGAGACTCATTAAACTTTACTGATTTTGAAAATGAACATGGGGACATTTTTTATAAAGGAACTTTAGAGTTGGAATAATAATTATCGGAGGTATGTTTTGAAAAACTTAGAGAATTACAAACAATTAATTGATATAAATAACACACTAACTGGCGAGTTAAATTACTCGCTTTATATTAGTGGTATTGCATATGAAAGCTGGTTTGACAAATCTGGACTTCCAATAATGCCGTTACCACTAGCTGGAATGACTTACAATTTCTCAACGTCACTTGCTGAGGATTTTACGACCGTCAATGGGATGGACAGACAAATAGTTCTACATTGGGATGACCAAAAAACTTTTTTCTACAAAGGTTTAATGATAGTTGGTGATGAAGTGATGTATGTTGACACAACAATCATGAAGTCTAAACCAAGTTCTTATTATGGTAAATTAGCAATTCCCGTTGTCGATATAGATGGCAATATAGTAATACAAAGGGGAGTAAATGGAACTAGGGCTTGCAACCATAAGGTCGGAAGATTTTGTAGAAGTGCTGTTAATTTCACAGATAAAGTTTTAGATATTGGATACAATGATAACGCAGAACTATCTGAGAGCAAGCCATTCTCTCCTGTTGTATCTTCTGGTACAGTTGGGATTGATATAGAACCTATAGAGTGGGGGAACTCAGAAGTTAATGGCGAGAAGAATGTATACAAAGTATATGAAATGAATAATAGACTACCAGTGTATTGCTTTGTTGGTACAAGGCTTGAGAAGGTGTGTGAATTCGTAGCTTTTACAAGCTCTTTTAATCTAATGCCAACTAAGAGTAAAATAGAGATAAGAATAGCTGATAAGACATCTTTATATTGGAGCGAGGAGATTAAAAAATCTTATCAGTTTATGGGTACTTCACTTATTGATGCAATAAGCATATTGTTCAACTATGATAAGAGTATGGTAAGATACCCAAATAACTCATATAAAGATTCTGACTTCATGACAATATCTAACGTAAACACAAATAAATATAAGTATTATAAAGATATAATGCAAGAGCTTAGTAAGGAACTTATGTTCAGAATGTCATTTGACTCTAATGAGGAGATAGTAATTCAGTCTGAAATTATGCTGATGAATAAAACAAAAAATCCTACATCTTATGACGATATAATAGCTAGTGGAAATTATTTTAATATGACAGATATTGAAAACATCTTTGACATAGAAAGATCTACATCTTCTAGTATTCTATACAATAAGATAGATACAGACATTGTTGAGTACAAACCATTCTACGATGGCTCTTTCTTCGAATTATCTAGTGAGTCTAGTGATGCAATATATCCAGTTAAAAATGCAGAAGAAGGAAAGCAACTCGCAGAAAGGCTAATCAACAATAATGAATCTCATAGAAGGTATATATACGATACTAGTGCTAGTAAATTATATATGGCATCTTATGAGTATGTGAATGGAACTACTCAAACGATTGGAATGAAACATATTCCTGTAAATAATAAAGAGACTTGTTCTCTTGATGAGGCTAAAAAATACAAAAACCCAATAAAGTACAAATTTAGTAAGCAACTTACTGGATTGAGAATACTTGATAGGACAATAGATAAGCAGGAATTAATATTTAATACTGTAGTTGTAAAATTACCTAAGACTGAAGCAGAGATGCTTGACCCATATGGAAGAGAGAATGGAGAATATGTAATAATGTTCGACGGTGAAAATGATTTCCATGGAAGGGTTATAGATATAAAAGTGCTAGATAAGGACTATTATGATGTTACTATAGTATTCGGATATGATAAGGACTACGACTACAATTTTAAAGGAAAGACAGACTATTTATCAAACTATAGAAAAGGAGACTTTTTTATATCTTATGAGAATAAGCACGATTTCGTAATGTATTATGTTAGAAAAGAACTTCCATATGTGTGGCAATATTCTAGAGGAGATAAAGTCTCTAATGTTAATGTTCCAATTTTTGGTAATGACACTTTTGAAGTGTGGGGAGATTTCGGAGGAATAGATACAGATGATGGTAAGTTTGCAAAATTGGTTGATGATATAGACAATATATATGATAATATATACTGCCCATCTTTCCAAAATGAATTCACTCAATACTCACCAGTATACTTAAGAAGTATGATGGTTGGAGAGTATGTATCTGATGATATTAACTCTATGTATATAACTGAATTCAACAATAAGAATATCATAATGCAAATACTTAGAAGTAAACCAACTGAAGACCTTCCAAAAAATACTCTTATAACTGGGATGAGTAATAAGAATAACAACTCTTCTGATTTATATGTTAGAGTTACTACTAAGCTGCATGGAAGTACAGTTAGACTTAATGTACCTACTAAAGTTGGAAATACTATGTTTCCAGTTGGTAGTAGATTCGTAACTATCAGCATTGATTCTGATGAGGCAAAAAGAGCAAAGATAACTGAAAAGGACTTGTTTGAATATTACATTGTAAAAGTTGATGGCAAGGCTGAGAAAGTATATAAAGAATATGCTGAGACTGTTGCACCAACTGATAAGTCTAGAAATGAAGTGTTTAATACTTTTGGAAAAACTATGATAGTTGGTGCTGATGTATATCAAAAGGTTAAGTCTGGAGACATATTAACAATAACTGAACCTACTGAAAATGAAAAGCAAGATCCTGAAATAATGATGTTATATCATAAATATAAAGATGCTAGATGGATGGTAAGATCTAAGTTATATGAAAACAATGAATATGTACTATTCCTAGATTACGAGTTTCCTAAAAAAATGAAGTTCGATATTTTTGGAGGGTATATATATGGTAGTCCAGCATTATCTGGGTATGTTCTTCTACAAGAACTATCTATAAAAGGAAACCCAATACTTGAGTACAAACAAAGATATTACTATGAAAATGCTGAGTCTGTTGCTAAGTATGGAGACAGAGCATATAATGGTTTTAGTGGAAAGTTAATGCCAACAATAGCAGAGGTTAATATGGCTGTTAGCTATATAGTTAATGGTTTTTCTGGCATAGGAGAGAATAACCAAAAGATGGTAATGCCAATAACTACATCACATATAGTTGGTTTAGACATGCTTGATACTATGAGAGTAATAGATAGGGTTTATGGAACATACGACAAAATAGGTATCTTAGTTGGTAAGGACTTTTCAGTAAATTCTTCTAGTGGTATAAAGTATAATCTTAAAGTGTTTACTATTGAGCAGTATACTGATTCAGCATATGGATCAGTTGGTTCTGTAAGTACTTATAAGCCAATAGAATTCCCTGTATTTGGTTATAAAGATGGCGATGGTGGATGGGAATCTACTGGAAACTCTCTTACGAAAACTGATACTCGTGTTGGAGAGGTAAAGTTCAAAAGGATAGATGGGTCTCTTTTTTCTGCGACTACTAGTAGAAACTTCTATGAAGGTAAGGAAATCCATATGGCTCTTAATTCACCAACTGAGGCCGAGATGTCTAATAAGGATTTTTCTGAAATATTTAAAGCAGGTTCTGACTTGATTATTGAGGTTGATGGTGTAAAACACTTAATAACAATGACTAAAGTAGATAGGGCTACTAATGTAATAATTGGAGACCTAAAACTAAAGAATTTATTTGAGAATTCTTTTGAAGAGCAGGTTTTAATACCATCTGGGGAAATACTTGGATTATATCAGACAATAACCGTTATAGATGAAATATCTAGCATCGTTGATAGGGTTGATGTTATAGAAAAAGAGACTGAGGATAACTTTGGAGATGATGGTGTTCTTGGAGATAATAAGCCAGCAAAGCCACTTAATTTCAGATTAGAACCAGCCGTCAATGGTTTTGTTGTAAAGCTTAATCATCCAGATAGTAAGAATATTAAAGGCTATAATATTTATTATAGGATGATAGGAAGAATAACAGAGGACGAAGCCGGTAATTCAGTTATAGTGCCACCAGAAGATAATGTAGAAAGAGTTATGTTCACTTCTGCGACACTTACTTTCGTAGCTGGTGTTGGAAAAAGAAAATATGAAGTCTATATGCGTTCAATATCTCACAAAGGTCACGTATCTGACCCAACTATAATTCTTAATGTTGAAACTAGAGTTCTTGGATTCGACGATGTATACTACCCACCTGGTCAATCACCAGATGAGTTAGACCAGGCAAGAAAAGACCTGGCTGATAAACTTGGGCAACAGATAGATATTTTAGAAAAAGCTGACGATTATCTTAGAGGTCAGTATGGCTCGATAACAGAAGATTTAGAAAAGAATTACTATACTAAAGTAGATACGGATGAGCAGTTCTCAATTGGTTTTGGCAAGGTGCAAGAAACTGTCCTAGACCAGTCAAAGAAATATACTGACACTCAGTTCGGGGTTGTAGACGGGAAGATTAACGCGTCTGTCAGCGAACTAAATGAGAAGTATACGGAGATGGGTGGAGAGATTGATTGGGCTAAGGCTCAATTAAATATGACGAAGGAATCTATAACTACCTTAGTTAAGGATGTAAAAATAGAAATTGATGGTGCTAATAAAAAGATAGATGACAACTACTCTGAGTTCATTCAGACATCAGATAGGATAGAAACTGTAGTTGGTAGTTTAGAAACTAGAGTTGACGATGCTGAAATAACAATCAAAGAAGAGACTACTAAAATAAATCAAAAGGCTGATGCTATTGAATTAGTAGCTAAGAGAACAGAGGCAAAAGTTGATAAGCAAGCTCTTGTTGGTTCTAACTATATCTATAACTCTGGTGATTTCTCTACTGGTAAGAAAGTTATAAAAGACTTAGACGGGAAAGAAGTAGAGGAGATAGTTAAAGATGATACAAATCCATTATATTGGAATAATATAAATCCAAATACTGCATATCCATGTGCTGTATATGAAGATACTGATGGGACTAAGAATATAAGAATACCACATACCGAGGGAATATCTCATGATGGAATATTTGTCCCTGGCGGAACAACTTACTATTGTACTGCAACAGTAAAGATGGATTCTGATTTCCAATCAAATGCTTTTGAACCTATTAACATTTGGGTTTCATCAATACTAGATCCAAAAGTTGAAGGAGAGTACGGTACTGATTATGAATTTGATATATTAGGTACTCACTTAGAAAAGGTTACTGACCCAGATACTGGTGTTACAACAGATGTTGTTGTAAAGGATACCTTTCCAACAGTTGGCGGTAAGGATTGGGTTACAGTAAAAATTAAAGTAATCTTAAAAGGTTCTACTGCAAATAAGATGAGAATAGTGCCAAGAGTAAAGACCAATGTACCTACTGCTACTAGCATACTGTTGAAGAATATTCAATTCAGAATGGGTGAAGAATATAAGACTTGGGAACCATCTCTAGAGCAAGCCTTAGATCCAGTTAATATCGTATCAATGATAAACATAACACCAGATGAGATAAAACTTGACTCTAAGCTTATAAAAATAGGTGGAGGAATCATAGTAGAAGGGGAGAATGTTGCAATAAACAACCTATCTGCTAAGAGGCTACAACTAGGAGAGAATTTCTTCTATACTGAAGGAGATAGAGACGAAGAAGGAAACTTAATTCCAGATACCGAAAGATTAATAATTACGAAAATGAATGTTGGTCAAATAGAAGCTATAAACCCAGCTTTACCAGATGAGCACATAACAATTGATGCTTATATAAAAGGTCTTGATGAGGCGGCTAAGGACACTATGCGTGGAGAACTTAATGATGCAAAAGAATTACTAAACACACAAATAGATAATGTCAATAAGAAGGCTGAAGAATCTCTTGATAGTTTAAAAGGTATGGCTACTGATGACATCCTTACAGGGCAGGAGAAAACATCTGTACAGACTGAGTATAAGACACTTGTTAATAGAGTAAGAACTATGGAAGAGAATATTAGAAAAAGAGCGATGAACGAAGAATTGTTTGGAACTATTATCCTTACTGGATTAGGAGATAAGATATATGACGATACTAAAGAGTGTAGTTTAAATACATATCTTATAAATGGTGCTAAGTTATATGAGAGATATCCAGAAGATTATCCAGATCAGTATAAGGTTGGTATGCTTACAACTACATCAATAAGCTCTACTGAATTTGACCAGAAATGGAAGGATGCATATGCTGAAGAGCAGAAAGTTCTTAATGATATAGATTCAGTATTAAATCAACTTTCAGAGAGGGCTGAAGGTCAAGCTAATGCAGCACAAAAGGTAGCAGATAATGCTAAGCTTGCGGCGGACACGGCTAAAGAAATGACAAACAAAGCAAACTTAAAAGCGGCTGAGTCTATGCAAAACGTTTCAAAAGCAGTAGATGATAACTTCCTATCTGCGGCTGAAAAAAGCCAGATGGAGATAGATTGGATAGAACTTAGGGATTCTGCAAATTCTATAGAAGTGCAGGTACTAGCATCAAATTATAAGGATGATATAACTACATTAGCATTGCTTAAAAAGAAGATAACTGGCTCTACAGAAGGAAGTCTATATAGTTACTTAAGCTCTGATGAAACTAAATTCTTTAATCTTTCGGCCTTTGAAGAAGAGGATGTTGAGTTGGAAGAGGCTGATGAGGTAAATCCAGGAGGTACTGTAACTACCACAAGAAAGGTTAAGGTATATGGAACTAAACTTAAAGATGATTTAGTTACTGCTGAAAAAGGCGGAGCTAAATTCACAAGAATGTGGAAAGGCGCATATGATGCTAGACAATCAGTACTTAATGAGATAACAAAAGTATCTGACATCAAAATGAAAGAAGCTCAAGATCAAGCGCTATTGTCTGTGTATGGGCAATACGATCCGTACTTTAGGCAGCATGCTAACATATCTCCTGATCATGCGACACTATGGCTATATTCATTTAAGTCAGATGGTGATGGTAAGACGTTACTTTCTGACCAGAAGATAGTTAACACAGAAGGGTTCTATATGATTAACAGCGGAGAGTATAAAGATAATGCAGTTCTTAGAGTGAATGGAAGTAAGACTATCTACTGGAAGAATCCAGTTAAAATTGATAGCAATATACACTACAGACTTACTTCACGTATGAAATCAGCCAATGTTCTTAGAAATGTATCCATAGGTATTGTATGTATGGATGGTAATTATAAAGAACTTGGAAGAGTTACTGCACCATTAAAACAGACTGCATTGACTTGGGAAGATGTTTCAATATTTATAACATCAATTGCCGATAGCCAAAATACAGAGTATAGATTTATAAAAGATACAATGTATGTACGTCCTTTCCTATCAGTTACTGATGGTATTAGAGACAATTATACTTTGTTCCAATCGTTAGAGTTTTTAGATTGTCAAGATGAAATCAACCAAAGTAATATAGTTGATATTTTCTCTGATAATAAAATAACACCAGATGAGAAAAAAGAGCTTAGTAGGACTATGACTGAGATAAAGGAAGATAAGAAAAAGATTGACACTCTTGTTCAGTTCCCAACCTTTAAGGATAAGATTGATGCTGTTGGTGCTACAGAAAATGAAAGTAAGTTACTTACTAAGTACTATTCTGCATATGATGTTGTAATTAGAATGCTTGGTGAGATTTTAGATCCATCATTGCCAGACATCATAGAATACTCTCAAGATGATAGATTAGTTCTTAACAGAATAACTGGGGAATACTACTCTTCAA
>JBOGAY010000310.1:0-6796 GCA_051655925.1 Sarcina sp.
ACTACCATTCCAATAATAGCTGATTTTCTTGTTTTATTTCTATGATAAATTAATGATGCTGGTATTATAAATGAAACTCCTATTAAGAAGTTTGCCAGTTCTCCTACTCCACCTGTTGACGTTCCCCTAAATAATATAAATAATAGATTTTTAAAAAGTTCTATTATTACACCTGCTATAGGTCCAAATGCAAAAGCTCCCATTAATGCTGGCATATCACTTATATCAAGTTTAAGCCATGGGAATGCTGGTACTATAGGGAATTCAAACATCATTAAGATGAATGCAATTGCACTAAGCATTGCTATTTTGATATAGATATTAAGTTTCTTGTTTGTGTTCATTTTCTATCCTCCTAATACTATACCTCTTAGGCTATAGGTCCAATCCTTTAAATTTTTTCATTTTAGGTTTCAATTATAGTATGTCCCATTTTCGTATAAAAAAATCCCTAGTATAGACTTATACTAGGGCATAATAAACAAAAACAAAATAAAAAAGATTGTTTTTACCTTCTTTCATCCAGACTTTAACTGTCGGCTTTGGAATCTCACCAAATCATGCTATTTCTAGCTCGTGGGCTATAACCACCGGTGGGGACTTACACCCCGCCCTGAAGATATTTAATTTTTGAACTAATTTTATTATATTTCTTTTTTATTTAAAACTCAATACTTTTTCCAAATTTTTAAAGAACATTTTAAATATTCTTTTTGTTTTATGTATTTTAATTTCTTGTTCCTCTTAACTAAATTACAAATTAATTAAATATATGGCAATTTTATACTCAAAATGTCAAACTTGTTTTATAATGTTTTCATAAACAAATTTTCAGGGGGACAAAATGAAATTTTTAAAAGAAAATATTCTAACAGATTTAATCAACAATAAAATAGAACTTAGACCTCTTTCTATTTTCAAAGTTATCTTAGCATTTTTCACACAACAAATTTTTGCAGTTGTAATAGCTGTATTTTTCTCTTTATTAGTTGGATTTGTAGTTGCTTTTTCTAATAAAGATATAGGATTTGTAGGACTATCACTAATCTCTTCTTTTGCAACATTCATCGCCTTACTTATAGTAATAAAACTTTTTTCTGTAAAAAAAAGAGTAAAAAAAATAGATCCAAACTTCGGATATGAATATATTGAAGACATTGAAAGCACAGAAGTTAGACAAACACCTTTAAAACTAAACAAAAAAATTGTACTAGCTTGTATTTGTCTTGGTACTGGATACTTATTAATAAATGTTGGTACACTTCAACATCTTTTAGCTACAGTTGAAATGCCACCAGAAATAACTAAAGCTTTTGAAGAAATTCTTGATCAAAATATATTATTTATATTATTCACAATGGTTGTTGAAGCTGCTTTTGTAGAAGAAATAATGTGTAGAGGGTTTGTTTTAAATGGTCTTTTAAATAAGTATTCACCTAAAGTTGCTATTTTGCTATCAGCTACTTTATTTGGAATTCTTCACATGAATATTCCGCAATTTATAAATGCAACAATAATGGGATGTGTGTTTGGAGTTATCTATTATCAAACAAGATCTTTAACAGCTTGTATGATAATGCATGCTACTAATAATTTCTTTGCCTGCTTTATGATAATGCCCGAATCATTACCATTAAAAATAGCAGTTTCAGTAGCTTATATTCTTATAGGATTCTTATTATTTAGAAAAGGATTTAAAGACTTAAACCTAATGAAAACTATAAAAGAATTTTTCCCTACAAAAGAAAAGGTTCATCAAATGAATTAAATAAAATTTTTAAATCATCATAGCTTGTTAATTTTTAAATTTTATGGTTACTCTATTTTCAAGTCAAAAAAATCCTCTTAGCAAAATCTGCTAAGAGGATTTTTTTATTATTTCATTGTAAGTGATATTCTTTTTCTTTTTAAATCTACTTCAAGAATTGTAACTTCTACTACATCTCCAAGACTTACAACATCAAGTGGATGATTTATAAATTTATTAGCCATTTGACTTTTGTGTACAAGTCCATCTTGGTGAACTCCAATATCAACAAAAGCTCCAAAGTCAGATACGTTTCTTACAGTTCCCATAAGCTTCATACCTGGTTTTAAGTCTTCCATATTTACTACACCTGACTTAAATATTGGTTTTGGAAGTTCTTCTCTTGGGTCTCTTCCTGGCTTTTTAATCTCTTTGATAATATCATTAAGAGTTGGCTCACCTATTCCAAGCTCATCTGCAAGTGATTTAACTCCACCTTTAAGTTTAACTTTTTCATCTATATCTGAAAGATTCCCAGCTTTTAAGTCTGCATCAACATATCCTAAAGCTTTAATTAAACTTCTAGTTGCATCATATGATTCTGGGTGAACTCCTGTATTATCAAGGACTTCTTTACTTTCATCAACTCTTAGGAATCCTGCACATTGCTCATAAGCTTTTTGTCCTAGTCTTTTAACTTTTAAAAGTTCTTTTCTAGTTTTAAACTTACCATTCTCTTCTCTATACTCAACAATATTTTTAGCTATTGTAGCATTTATTCCTGAAATGTAACTAAGAAGTGCTGGTGTTGCAATATTAAGATCTACCCCAACATTATTAACACAGTCCTCAACTACACCTTTAAGTGATTCATCAAGTTTCTTAGGTGTTATATCATGTTGATATTGTCCTACACCAATTGCCTTTGGCTCAATCTTAACAAGCTCTGCAAGTGGGTCTTGAAGTCTTCTACCTATTGAAATAGCTCCTCTAACTGTAACATCTAAATCTGGATATTCATCATTAGCAAGTTTTGAAGCTGAGTAAACTGAAGCACCAGCCTCTGAAACTATAACATAGAATAACTCTCTTCCCTCTTCTGCTTTAATCTCTGAAAGCATTTTAGCAATAACCTCTTCTGATTCTCTTGAAGCTGTACCATTTCCAAGTGAAATAACTTCAACGTTATGCTTTTTAATAAGATTTTTCATTTGCTTAACATACTCATCAATCTTATTCTTTCCAAGAGTTACATGAACAGTTATATTCTCTAAGAATTTTCCTGTGTCATCAAGAACTGCAATCTTACATCCTGTTCTAAATCCTGGGTCAAATCCCATAACAACCTTACCTTTTATAGGTGATTGCATAAGAAGTGATTTAAGGTTAGCCTTGAATATATCAATAGCGCCAACTTCAGCTCTATCTGTAAGTTCTGCTCTAATTTCTCTTTCCACTGAAGGATAAATAAGTCTTTTTAATGAATCTTTGATTGAAAGTTCTAAATACTTATCTGTAATATCATTTCCTGTTAAAACATTTCTTTTAAGATAATCAATTATCTTATTTTCATCAACTTCAACACCTACTGATAAGATTTTCTCTTTCTCACCTCTGTTGATTGCAAGTATTCTGTGTGAAGGTATTTTTAATACTGCCTCACTATACTCATAGTACATTTCATATGGAGTAGTCTCTTCACTCTTACCTTTAGTTGTAAGAATTCCTTGGTTAGCTAAAAGTCTTCTAATCCATTTTCTGTACTCTGCATTATCAGATATAATTTCACTTATTATATCCATAGCACCATTTAAAGCATCTTCGAAAGTTTTAACATCTTTCTCTTCATTTATATACTTTGATGCCTCATCTTCTATATTTCCTTTAAACTTACCTTCAAGAATTAACTCTGCAAGTGGTTTAAGTCCTCTTTCAACAGCCATTGTAGCTCTAGTTCTTTTCTTTTGCTTGAATGGTCTGTATAAATCTTCAACCTCTGTTAAAGTAACTGCCTTTTCGATCTTTACTTTAAGCTCTGGAGTTAACTTTTCTTGCTCCTCAATAATTCTGATAACATCTGCTTTTCTATCTGCAAGGTTTCTAAGGTATGTAAGCCTTTCTAAAAAGTTTCTTAGAACTTCATCTGTAAGACCACCAGTTCTTTCCTTTCTATATCTCGCAATAAAAGGAACTGTATTCCCTTCATCAAGCATTTCTATAACACTTTCAACTTGTTTTAATGATATTCCAAGTTCTTTACTAATAATTAAATTAATATTTTCCATAACTTTCTCCCATCACACTAAATTCTTCTTATTGTCTATTCATTAATTAGATGACAAATAAGCTGTTATAAAATCATCTAACTCTCCATCCATAACTGCATTAACATTTGAATTTTCAACATTTGTTCTATGGTCTTTAACCAGTGAGTAAGGGTGGAACACATAACTTCTTATCTGACTTCCCCATCCCATGTCTTTTAAATCTCCTGTTAAATCTTCTATCTTCTCTTTATGAGCTCTCTCTTTAAGTTCAATAAGCTTAGCTTTTAGCATTCCCATAGCAGTATCTTTATTAGAGAACTGACTTCTTTCACTTTGACACTGAACAACTATTCCTGTTGGAATATGAGTAATTCTTATAGCTGAGTCAGTTTTGTTTATGTGCTGACCACCTGCTCCACTAGCTCTAAATGTATCAATTCTTAAATCAACAGGATTTAAGTCTATATCTTGATCCTTTGTAAGTTCTGGCAATGCCTCAACTGACGCAAAAGATGTTTGTCTTTTACCATTAGCATTAAATGGTGAAATTCTAACAAGTCTATGAATTCCTTTCTCTGCCTTAAGATATCCATAAGCAAACTCACCTTTAATACTTAAACTTACACTCTTAACTCCAGCTTCATCACCTGCTTGATAATCAAGTGTTTCTACTTCATAGCCTTTTTTCTCACACCATCTTGTATACATTCTAAGAAGCATAGAAGTCCAGTCATTAGCATCTGCTCCACCAACTCCTGTATGAAGAGTTAAAATAGCATTATTTCTGTCATACTCTCCCGAAAGCATAGTTTCAACCTTAAGCTGCTCTACTGCTTTTTCAACAAAGTTAATCTCTGAAATAATTTCATTTTCTGTATCTTCATCTCCATCTTCCATAAGTTCTTTTAAAACTTCGATATCATCTATCTTGCCTACAAGACCTGTGAAATTATCTATTCTATCTTTTATTCTTTTACTTTCCTGTGTGATTTCCTGTGCCTTATTAACATCATCCCAGAAACCACTTTCTTGCATTTTAAGCTCTAACTCTTGATATTGCTTTTCTAATCCAGCAAAGTCAAAGTAAAGCCCTCATTTCCTCTAAAGTTGATTTTAAATCTGGAAGTTTACTTAACTTACTTTCAAGTTCTACGTTCAACTACATTCACCTCTTTACAAACTTAATATTTCTATCAAGTTTTTTAATTTAAATATATCATTAGTATATCATTTTATGGAAAAAAATAAAAAGACTTTGAAATACCAAAGTCTTTTTCTACTAAATTAAAAATGCTGCATACAAAGGTACTGATTTTATTCCATTCTCAAAACCAAAGTTCTTTCCTGATACCCTTATAGCAAAATCTATATTATATTTTTTTATAAACTGATTTAAACTTTTAGCTCTTACATTATCTGCTGCTTTTACTTCTATCGGAATTATTTTTCCCATCCTATCTTGAATTACAAAATCAACCTCTGCTTGACCTTTTGATTCCCAATAATAAGCTTCATGTCCACTTGCATTCAGTGAAAAACAAACATAATTTTCTGTTAATGCACCTTTAAACTCATTAAATGCTTTTGTTTCTGCAAGAATTATATTAGCTGGTATTCCAAATTTAGAACATAAAAGTCCTGTATCAGTCATATAAACTTTAAAAGAATCAAAATCTGTATATGCTGTTAAAGGAAGTTTTCCCTCATTGCATTTAAAACATTTTAATACAACACCTGATGATTTAAGCCATTCAATTGGAGTTTCATATTCATGTGCTCTAGCTCCCGACTTAATAATCTTGTACTGAAACTTTTTATTTTCTTTTGCAAGCTGTGCTGGAATACTATTAAAAGCTGCCATAATTTTTGTAGTTTCATGTGGTGTTGCATACTTAGCCATATCTGCTATATATGAATCATTTATATTTTTTTGATTTGCAAATACAAAATCAAAGTCTTTTTGCTCCACATATTCTTTAACTACTGCTGGCATCCCACCTACAATTAAATATGTTTTATATAAATCCATCGCTCTATTATGAAGGCTAAAAGGCTCATCATTTTCAAAGCTTTCTCTAATTAAATCAATTAAATCATTCTCACCAAGTGCCATTAAGTATTCTTCAAAATCTAAAGGATACATAGTTTTTAAATCTACCTTTCCAACAGGGAATGAGTACTTTTCTCTATTTACAGCTACTCCAAGTAAGCTTCCTGCTGCAATTATATGATAACCATTAGCATTTTCATTAAAATATTTTAATGACGTTAATGCTCTCTCACACGCTTGAATCTCATCAAAGAATATAAGAGTTTCCTCTTCATATATACTTTGTCCTGAAATTATCGAAAGATTTTTTACAATTCTAGTGGTATCTAAATCTCTCTCAAATATATCTATCAAATCTCTATTATTTTCAAAGTTAAAATAAACAACATTTTTATAATGCTTTTTTCCAAATGTAAGTGTTGAATATGTTTTTCCAACCTGTCTTGCACCTTGAAGAATTAAAGGCTTTCTGTTTTTATTATTTTTCCATTCAATTAACGACTTTATAATTTTACGTTCCATTTAATGTACTCTCCTTACACTTTTACTAACTTAATTATATACATTCTTCACATTTTTCTCAATTTATATTCAAATAATCGAGTAGGAGGAAAATAATTATTTTATTTTCCGTCCTCTCACACCACCGCACGTACCGTTCGGTATACGGCGGTTCATTAGAATTTATGAAATCATTTGATAGGTCTTAACTAGACTAACAAATCCTAGGTT
>JBOGAY010000311.1:0-4173 GCA_051655925.1 Sarcina sp.
TATAATCCGTCTTTAGCTTCCATATTGTACTCTGTTCCATCGATAATTACTTTTCCTGCTCCACCAACATTTATAATTCCAAGCTCTCTTCTCTCTAAGAAAAACTCAGATCCTAACTCTTTACACCCCTCTAATTTTACCTCAGCTTCAACTGGCATAATACCTCCAGCTATAACTCTATCCACATGAGAATACATTAAGTTAACTTCATCAGCAACAAAAACTGCTTCCATTAAATAGTGTTTTCTTAACTCCTCTGTTGTATAGTGTTTTGAATCTTCTGGATGATTTGCATATCTTATATCTAATCTCATTTTTACACTCCCTATCTAAATTTTTATTTTTTAAAATATTGTGAAAATTCCCCCTGAATTAACTCCTGTAATCTTTTTATTCCACTATATAGATGTTCTGTTATTATCTTTTCAACTTTCTCTATATTCTTATCTTTTATAGCATCTACTAACTCTTTATGATCTTCATAGATGGCCTTAAAATTCTTTACTTCAAGTATATCTAGCATCTTAAACCTTTTATAATGTATTTGAGCTTTTTCTAGCTGCTCCCAAATAAATATGTTTTTAGTAAGCTCATACCAAAGTTTATGAAGTTGACAATCTAAATCATAAAACTCTTTCGTTTCAAACTCTCTTTTTAAAAGTAGTTCTTGTAGTTTCAAGTTATACTCCATTTCTGCAATAAATCTATCATTCATCATCTCCATTGCATCTTTTATAATCTGTTTTTCTAAAACAACTCTCATGTAGATACTTTGTTTTATAATGTCCATATCTAATAAACTTACATAACTTGATTTAAAAGGTGCACTTTCAACTAATCCTATGGAGTTTAACTTCCCTAATATATCTCTACTTGGAGTTCTTGAAACTCCATAAGTTTTACTTATCTCTTGCTCTGTTATTATTTGACCTGGTTTATATTCTAAATTCATTATTTTTTCTTTTAGCTCTTCATATATATTTTCTGTTGTATTTTTTACTGACATTTTTAACTCCTCAACTTTTCTAATATTGTATACACTTTTTAAATTTGTATACTATTTTAATAAGAGTATATAACCATATCTTTAGAATGTCAAATTTCTTTATTTTTTACTAATCGTTACTTAAAACTCCCCCATTTTTACCAAATACAACTTCACTTTTACCCTCTTTTTTAGGTTTACTTGCTCTATTTAAAAAGTACCCTATTGTTGCATTTGTAAGTCCTATTAAGAAAAGTGTTACTCTTCCAAATATAGGATTTGGTATAACTACTAACATTGATAGTATTATTCCAAATGCAAAAATCAATTTCCCAAGTATTCCTCTTTGTGTATTGTCTAATTCATTTTCTCCTGTTTCAATAGCTATAACCTCTGTTGTAATATTATTGAAGAATTTATTGTATGATTCCTCTCTATCCTTAGACTTAAACCCTTTAAAAAACAGTTTTGTAGACATAAAGAAACCACATGTTATTGTAAATTGTGCACCTAATCCTACAATTAACTCCATATCCTTAGCTTCTCTAGCTGTAAATGGAACTGCTAAACTAAGAGCATTAGCTACCCATGTTGGGTTATATAACTTCATAACTGAGAAAGAAACCATAAATCCTACTAAAACTGTTGCCCAACCAGCCCAATCTGGAGTCTTTTTTACAACATAACCAAGTAAACCTGGTATTAAAATAGGTAAATCTAATAATGTTCCTATCATAAGAGTAATTGTAAATAAGCTTAAGTTATTGAATTTATTTAATAATAATGCTATTGATATTATCATAACTCCGAAAAAGAAAGTTACAATTTTACTAACTGTCATCATCTGCTTTTCTGTTGCATTTTTATTTACAATTGGACAATAAAAACTTTTTATAACTATTCCTGCATTTCTATTTAATGCTGAATCCATAGATGACATTGTAGCTGCGAAAATACCTGACATCATTATTCCAGCCATTCCAGCAGGCATCTCTTTTTTTATAAATGCTAAATAAACTCCATTTGTAATCGATTTTCCTAAAGTTGATAATCCCCATGTTGTTACATCTGGATTAAATGCTGACATATACCAAACTGGTAAAAACCAAACTAATGGACCTATTAACATTAACCCAAGAGCTAATAAAGCACCCTTTCTAGCATTTTTTGTATCTTTAGCAGAGAAGAATCTATATGCTCCACCTGTTAAACTACTTACACTAAAGAATTGTTTACAGAAAATCATTATAAACCAAATTGCAAATAACCAAACGTAGTTTATGTTTGGACCAACTATTTTATTAGCAGGAAGTCCTAGGTTTAAGATATTAAAGAATCCTCCACCCTTTATTGAAGCAACTATAGCACAAGCCACTGTTCCCACCATAAGAATTATCATCTGCATAAAGTCTGAAGCTATTACTGCCCATGCTCCACCTGTTAAAGACATGAAAAGAACAACTAACCCTGTTGCTAAAATAGTTATATCGATAGAAACTTCAAATACAGCACTTGCAAATATAGCTAAAGCGTTTAACCAAACTCCAGCTGAAATTATATTTGGTAGCATAATAGCCCAAGTAAATACTTGCTCACTTGTATTTCCAAATCTCATTCTTATTCCCTCTATCGGAGTTGCAATTCTTAATTGTCTTGCCTTTGGTGCAAACCATAAAAAACAAGTTAGATATCCTAAAGCATTTGCATAGAAAACAACAACTGGTCCTATCCCTTTAGCAAATGCATCTCCAGCCATTCCTGTGAAAGTCATTGCACTAAACTGAGTCATAAAAGCGGTTCCACCAACCATCCACCATAACATCTTACCTCCTCCAGAGAAGTAATCGTTTGTTGAATTAGACGCGTGTTTTTGAAAGAAATAACCTATTGCCATCATAAACATAAAGTATATAACTATCACCAATATATCTATTTTCATTAATATCCCCCTTTGTTATCTAATAAAACAACTTCACTATAAACCTTAAATAAAGGCCCTACTCCTTTAGGATCATCTACACCTATTTTTTCAGATATGTAGTATTCAAAGCTTCCATCTCTATCTCCATTAAATGGGATTAGCCCATTCAATCCAGCCATTATACAGATATTTGTTAATTCTAAATTTTCACTATTTTCTTTTAAGTTATTATCTATAACTGCATTAAAGGCTTTTTTCCCCTTTTCTAAGTAACTTTCATCGAGAATATTTAATCTTTTTCCTTTTAACAATGAATATGCAAACATTAGAGTAGCAGAAGTTTCTAAATAGTTTCCTTCTATTTTTTCTAACCCCATAACTTGATACCACATTCCACTCTCGTCTTGGTATTCAACTATCCCTTTCATAAGCTCTACATATAGACTCACAAACTGGTCTTTATAACTTTTAAAAATTGTTTCATCAATATTTTCTATAACATCCACTAGTGCCATAGCATACCAACCAACAGCTCTTCCCCAGAAATTTTTTGATCTGCCGGTTTCTTTATTAGCCCAGTTCATAGTTTTTGTTTCATCAAATCCATGAAAGTATAATTTTTTATCTTCACAAAATAGATTTTTTCTAACATTTTTAAATTGATTTAAAATATCTTTTAATCCATTTTCATCTCTATTTTCATTTGAATATATTGTATAAAAAGGTTGAGCCATATATAATCCATCTAACCAAACTTGATAAGGATATCTCCCTTTATGCCAGAAGTTTCCTTCTAGTGTTCTTGGATGAATTGTTAATAAATATTTTACGCTCTCTATAGCTTTTTTATATTTTTCATTTTTTGTTTCTTCAAAAGCAGTAAAAAGTACTCTCCCTGAATTTATATTGTCAATGTTATACTCTACAGGATTTAAATTATCTATTGCCCCATTTTTATCAATTCTCTTATCCAAATAATTTAAAATAAAATCTAAATATTTCTTATCCTTTGTAGCTTTATATAAAGATTCAGCTCCTATTAATATACAACCATCTTCATAGTTCCATTCAGATTTGTAATCTTTGTAATTGTTTAAATACATATCTATGTACTTTTCAATTTTTAACCTTCTCATATTAAAATGTTCCCTCCGTATTCTCTATTTAATTTTTTATTTTAAAACTACTTTTAAATTCCCCTGGTTTAATTTTGTATACTTTATTTAAAATTGTATACGATTTTGCGTTTAGTATACACTCTTTGGTA
>JBOGAY010000312.1:0-3888 GCA_051655925.1 Sarcina sp.
ATTATATTCTTCTATCAAACTGCCCTTATCAAGATTTTGATTCATCTTTTGTTCTATTGCTTCTTCTCCATTTACTTCAACCGTTGTTTCTACTTGATTTGAATTTTCAGTTTTTTCTATTACATTTTTAACTTGATTATTTGATAAGTTAAGTTTTAAAGTTGATACTTTATTTTTCCTTTCTTCTATAATTATTTTTTCCTTTTGCCTACTCTGTACTACTAATCTTTCTTGTTCTAATCTTTGCCTCTCTAACTCCTCTTTCCTTTGTTTTTCTTTTTGTCGCTCTAACTCTTTTTGCTTTTCTAATTCTCTTTGTCTTTCCAATTCTTTTTGCTTTTCTAACTCTTTCTGCTTTTCTAATTCTCTTTGTCTTTCTAATTCTCTTTGCTTTTCTAATTCTTTTTGCTTTTCTAATTCTTTTTGCTTTTCTAATTCTTTTTGCTTTTCTAATTCTTTTTGCTTTTCTAACTCTTTTTGCTTTTCTAATAAAATTAATCCTTGTGCTTGCTCATCATTTTTACTAATTATCTTCTGACTATTAATATCATCAAATACTTTAATCTTTTTAACTTTCTCTTTAAGAATTTCTATATCTTTATCATTTAATCCTTTTAAAGATATATCTTTTTTTATTTGACTCATATTGCTTATAACTTTTGAATTTGCAATTAAAACCCCATCTGTCCCACATGTAAAAACTAATTCTATAAGTTCACTTCCTTTTTCAGCTTTTGGAATATTATCAACTTCAAAAGATGAAATAAATTTATTATGCTCTACAATTTCGTCTTCGCCCTCATAAATTTTCACTTCTGCAATTTCCTGATTGTCCTCTACAGTTTTATATGATTTTTTGACTGTAATAGGTAGTTTACTTCCTTTTTCAACTATCTTATCAAATTTTTTTGAAAGTATTTCAACGCCAATATTATTATTTAAAATTTCATTTACCTGTACTATATTTTCTTTTGTAGTTAAGGTACTTAATATAGCCCCCTTTACCACTAATTCTTCTGGATTAACTCCATTTAAAATTTTCCCATTAAACATACTATTTACTTTTTCTCTTACTAATGGAATTCTTGTAGACCCGCCAACTAATAATACTTTATCTATATCTTTTTTTTCTATATTTATTGATTTCAAAGTTTTTTCAACTGTTCGTAACGTATCATCTATAAGATTATCAATTAAATACTCAAAATCATCTCTACTTAAATCTAAATTCAAATCCATACTATTATTTTGTTCATCAACCATTATATTAGGAACTACTATATTTGTAATATTTTCAAAAGATAAATTTTTCTTTGCCTCTTCTATCTCTTTATTTAATTCTGTTATTAATCTTTTATTTGAACTGTCCAATTTAGCTCCAACTGAAGTTTCAAATAAATTAACTATAGTATCAAATAATATTTGATTAATTGTATTTCCACCAAGTGTTAAATCTCCATTACTTGCTAAAACATTATAATTACTATTTATAATCTCTAAAATACTAACATCAAAAGTTCCTCCTCCAAAATCATATACTAAAACTTTTTGAGCATTCTCTATATTAGCAACGCCATAAGCTATAGCCGCTGCCGTTGGCTCATTAATTATTTCAACCGTTTCAAAACCTCCAATAATAAGTGCATCTCTTGTTGCTTTTCTTTGCAACGAATTAAATTTTGCTGGTACTGTTACAATAACTTCTGTAATTTTTTCACCTATATTAAACTCTGCTATTTCTCTAAGTCTTTTTGCTAAAATTCCAGAAATATATTCCGCATTATATACCTCACTACCTAAAGTAATACTTTTTTTACTTCCAATTACTTTTTTTATATTTTCAATAACAAGTTCTGGCTCTAAAATAGCTTTCTTTTTAGCTACATTCCCAACTCTAAAATTATCTTTCTCACAAAATAATATAGCACTTGGAATTATAGCACTTTCACCCTCTTGTAAATTTTTAATAATTTTAGCTTCATTATTATCTAAATAAGCTATTTCACACGTACTTGTCCCTAAATCTATACCTATTTTAATTTTCATAAAGTCCTCCTAAATCTAATACACATAACTATAATTATTAAAAATTTTTTTTCATTATTCTTATTTTTTTCCCTTAAACTACATATTCTTCTTACTCAAAACATCATTTTTTTCTCTAAAAAACAATATATTAATAACAGAAAATATTTTTAAGGAGAAAAAATAATGGCATTATTAAAAAAATGTAACCATTGCAATGAAAAAGGATTATTTTTAAAATTAACAAATGGTTTATGTGATAAATGTAAATTAATAGTTGATAATCTAGAGAAGGATTATAGAAATTTACTTCAAGATATAGCCTTAAATCCTAATAACAAAACTTCTATCATAAAAAATTTAAATATTTTGATAACTAAGTCTATCCCTTTTGATGGAATTTCTAATATTTCTATATCAACTTACAATGATTTACTTTTAAAACTTTCTGAAAATAATCTTAAGAAAACAGATCTAAAAAAAGATTTAAATAAGCCTTCTAATCAAGAATCATTCGATAAAATTGATAGTGTTAATGATATTAAATTATCCTGTGAACCCTCTGACATAAAACTTTCTCACACTACTTTAACTGTACCTACTGCATTTAATTCAGAAACTATACTATATAATGAAAACACTAATCAATCTAAAAAGAAATTTGATGCAGATATTGTAGATATCAAAACTAATACGCAAACTTTAAAAGTCAAAAATTTAATTGAACCTATTGTATTAGATGAAAATCCTAAAAATGCATCTACTAATTTTTTTATAGAAAAACAAGTGCCTAAAACATTAAATTTAAAACTTAATACTACTAATTCCTTACTAGAAAAAAAATCTTCTATAATAAATCTTAATTTGCAATCTTTATCAAGCAAACAAGAAATTCAAAATAAAATTGAAAATTCGACTCAATCATCTCTAGATTGTATTAGTATAAAAGAAACTTTTGCTATTAATACTCTAAAGAAAAAATGTTCTACTATTATATCTAAAATAGATGATTCTAATAGTTCATTAGAATTTATTGCAGAAAATTATTTTCACATAAAAACTAATATTTTACCGAATTTAAACATAAATTCAGATATATTAAATAAATATCCAGATATCTTCAATAATTTAGAAACTATAAAAAATACACTCTGTATACGAAGCAAAAAATCTGAAGATGAGCTTTTTGACTTTTTTAACTATGTAACTATTTTTATTCAAACAACAGGTCTTTCTCCTAAAAATAGTGATATAATTGAAATTTCAGCAACTAAAATATCCTACGGAAAGATAATAGATGAATTTTATTCTCTAGTAAATCCAATAAAATCTATTAAACTTTCTGTTACTAATTCCACTGGTATTTCAAATAAAGATGTAGAAAATCAACCAACTATCGATTTAATACTTCCTTCGCTAATGGATTTTATCTCTGATTACCAATTAGTTGCTTTTAATGCTAAACCAGTTGATTCATTTATAAATTCAACACTCCAAGACTTAAACATGAAAGTTATAGCTAAGCCTTTGATTTCTTCTATGAATTTATATCGTATTCGCTATAAAAATTTTCATGGGCATCCACCAGCACTCTCAGATATTTCTAGCACTTGTTTAGATTTATTATCATCATCAGATATTGATTATATAAATAAATTCGAATCATTTTCAACATCTAGTGCTCATGCAATTTATAAGCTCTTTGAAATTCTAAAATATAGATATAAATAATAAAAAAGTGTGTTACTCTAAAAAAATAATCATAAACTATTTTATGATTATTTTTTAGGAATATAGTGTAGACTACTAAATCGTATTTATAGTATTTTATATAACAATCTAATAGAGGAATCTAACTTTAAT
>JBOGAY010000313.1:0-4289 GCA_051655925.1 Sarcina sp.
AACAAGCTCATATGCTTAAAAATGGTAAAAGTCAAGTATCTAAGAGCAAACATTTATTGAATAAAGAGGAACTTGTAACACAAGGTGGATTCAAAATGGATATAATGGAATCTAATGCAATTGATATAGTAGGTTATAAGAATGGTAAAGCTGTTTGGGATAGAGCTTATTATGAGGATATTATAAAAGATATGAAAGAGATAGCTAAACATTATGGTTGGCAAGATGTTATAAATTGGGGTTGGGATTTTAAAACTTTAAACGATCCTTATCACATTAGTGTAAAAGAACCTGGGGATGATGGAATAAAATGATAATAGTTGATGAAGCATTAAAAATAATTAATAAATTTATTCCAGATAAAAATACTCAAAATCAAATGGAGGTAGAATTAAAAAAGTTAGAGGTTGAAGATTTTAGTAATAAGAGGGGAACTAGTTTAGAAAAGGCAGTAAGTATGGTTTTTCCTCTTATAGCATTTATATTTTGTGGGTTTCTTGTAAGTAATCTTTTAGGAATGTGGATAGGATTTATATTTAAAACACAATCTCCAATATTTCCTATAGATGATAGGATGTATCAAATAATAATGGTTTATTTGACAGGATTCTTTGGAAATAGAAGTATTAAAAGTTGGAGGGGAGAGAAATAAAAGATATTTTTGAAAATTTACTTAATTGTTTACAGAATTTAATCTTTTGGCTTAGTGCAGGATTTGTAAGTGCTATAGGTGGAATAGATGGAGATATAAGAGTTTTATTTTGTTTAACTATTATAGATTGTATTACAGGTTTTTTAAAAGCTATTAAGGAAAGAAATGTTTTATCCAAAAAAATGTATATAGGATTTATTTTGAGAAAACCAGCTATATATCTTGCTATCATGACAATGAATCAATTAGATAAATCTAGTTTTTTAAATGATATAAATATTTCACTTAGAGTTTGTATGATTACTGGTTGTATTATTATGGAATCTATTTCTATAATGGAAAATTTAACCAAATTAGGAATAAAATTTCCTGGTATTATAGAAAATATATTAGCAGTGAAAAAAGAAAAGTTAGATAAAGAAAAATGATTAAATAATACTTAAAAAGAGGAAGATTAATCCTCTTTTTTTTTGATTGTTATAATACCTGTTTTTTCATCAAATGAAATATCAAGTTCTCGTTCTTCGTAAGATAAGCTCATTTGTCTAACCCATGAAACTGGAAGAGTTACTCTAGTGGTATCGCTACCTTTACCACTTTTTGACCATAAGATTTTAGCTGTTCTTTTTTCCATATAAACCACCTATTGACTTTTTGGGATATTATTGTATAATTAAGTTAATAAAGCTATACAAGGAATAGAAGTTCCTTATAAAAATAGAGTGGTGTGCGAACCCTCTATTTTTTTTTATAAAAAAATTTAACTAGTTTACCACCTAAATTATTTTCTAATGGAAAGTTATTTTTTAATTTGGAAACATTTCTCAAAAATGGACTTATGACATTAACGATTAAACAAAGAAGTAAAAAGAATATAATTAATAAAATATAATTCATATTGATCAACTCCATATTTTATTTATAAGGAGGTTGAGGGTGCGACCTCAACCTGTGTAATTACTTTTTTCGACTATCATACCAAATCATCCATTCTCTAATTTCTTTAGATATTTCTGGAAGCTTTGCTATAAAAGCAACTAATAAAGCCATTAACAAGGATTATCACCTCCTTACAAATAGATTATATATCGTGTACGGTTGAAAGTCAATAAAAATATTTATAAAATGATAAAAAAAGTTAAAAAGTAGTGTGTAATTTAATCATTTTGAGAATATTAAGACTTAGTTTTATGAAAGTTTCAATGTTACTAAAAAAGAAAGAATAAATAAAGAAAAATGACCTTATAAAATTAAATTTAAGGTATATATAAATAAAATTAGGTATAAAAATATAGATAAAAAAAGAATCTTCAGAAAGGGTAAATCTGAGGATTCTTTTTGATTTGCTATTAAGTTGAGATTTTATTTATTTTTAGGATCTTTTAATAAGATAAAAAATAGAATTCCACCAGAAACTAAACCGCTTAATGGACTAAAAGATTCATTGAAAAATTTATTAAGTAAAAACCTAAAGATAAGAGTACCACCAAAACTAAAAAAGAGTAATTTATATCGTTTTTTAAAAAAATTTATAATATTCATTTTAGCTCTCGCTTTCTAAAAAAATAAAATTATTAATTTGTAAAATTAAATAAACCAAAAAAATTTAACCTCTTCAGTGAGTACTTAAATGGAGAAAAATCCCAAAAATTAAAGTTAAAATTCCTATAAGTACTCCGATTAAATCATCAAAATCAATTTTTTTCATTTCTAAACTCTCCAGATAAATTTATTAAAGTCATTTTTTAGAATTTGTTAAAGAGACCAAAAAACAAACGAATGAGAGAAATAAGCTATTTAATAGACTAAATGTATCGTTAAAAAATTTTGCATATAGAAAATTAAAAAGAGTAATTCCTACGAAGTACAGAAGAAAAGATTTATAATATTTTTTTATAAAATCTAAGGTATTCATTTTAATCCTCCAATTTAACAAAAGTTTGTATAACTATTTTTTCTTTAAATTTAGAGATATTATGAAAGAAATAATTATTATTTTTAAAGCTTCCCACCAACTGAATTCTTTATTAAAAAATTTAACTTCGATTAAATTAAGAATAAAAATGATTGTAGTTATTAAGAAAAAATCTTTCCAGTGCTTTTTTATAAGATTTACAATACTCATTTTAGCTTCACTCTCCTAATTAAGTTATTCTGTAATTTGATAGGTAAGTATTCTAATGATATTGATATTATAAAAGAGATAAGACTATTTAAATTAATTTCTACACAAAAACTTTAAATCCAAGCATATAAGATAAAAGAATCTACATAAAATTAAAAAATAATAAAAATTATATTATTTATGGGAATAATGATAAAAATGAAAAGGTAGACATGTAAAATACAAAAAATAATAAGAACCTCTGGGGGGATAGAGGTTCTTATCTGGGGGGATTAAATTATTTTTTACTTTTAACACTTTTTATATTATTTAGACCACAAGTTTTATAAAAAAGTTTTAAATTTTATAAAAAATTAAGTATTTAATTTAATAATTTTAAAAAATTATTAAAATCTTTAGGTGTTTTAATCGTTATAATTTTATTTGAATAAGAGTTAGTATAAATAAAATTATCTAAATCTTTTTGATATTGAAAACTCCAAGAAATAAGATTTTTAAAATCTTTTAATGTTTCTTTTGGTTTATAATTAGTAAACTTTCTTATAAAAAATCTTTTAAATAATCTATAGTATTGAGTCCATTTATTGGTTTTGATTACTAAAATATAATCAGCTTCAGAGAAAGTGGAGAAAGTCCAAGAAGTGATATAAACCCCATCTATAATCCATGAGTTATTTAATAAAATTGAATTTAATCTAGATTCTCTATTGATGTAATCATTTTTTACTCTATTACCAGTTGATGAAGTATTCCAAAATATATTATCTAAATCTGTAGGTTTAATATTTAATTCTTTACTTAAAATATTACTGATATAAGTTTTTCCACTTCCAGGAGAACCGATTATTCTTATTTTTAAATTATTATTTTTCATAAATTGAGCTCCTATTTTTAATTTGTAAAGCTTAAATATTCATTTAAGCTTTTAATTATACAATCAAAAAAGAAATCATAGGCTTCCTCGTAATCTCCATAATAGCTTTTATCAAAAACTTGGTAGTATTCTAATCTGTCAGTAGATAAAATAGTTATAGGAGGATATCCAAGTTTTAAAAGCTCTAAATTAGTTAGTAATCTTGAAGTTCTACCATTTCCATCAATGAATGGGTGGATATTAATAAATTTACAAGTAAATTCAATAATTCTTTTAATAGTAACAGGTTCAGAAGTATACCAAGATAATAAAGTATATATTTCTTGAGAAGTATCAGTAGTCCTATATTTACCCTTATTAATACAATCAATTCCATCTAAAAGTATAGTATGAATAGTTTTTATATTTTCTTCATATAAAATTTCGTTTGTTAAAGTTTCAATATAAACTAAAGCATTATAGTAGTTTCTAATTTCTAAATGATCTTTTAAAGACTTTTTACCTACAGCTAAATTAGTTTCAATAATGAATCTAGCTTCCATTTCAGTAAGAGTATTTCCTTCGATAGCATTTGAGTTATATGTATTTTTAATTATATAATTTTCTTTTATTCTTTTTATTTCATCTTGATTAAGAGG
>JBOGAY010000314.1:0-9981 GCA_051655925.1 Sarcina sp.
ATTTAATATTTCCAAAATTAACCTTCGTTTATACGAGGGTTCTTTGTCGTGCTTTTGATTCATTAAAATTTGTTGATTTTTAGTTTGATAATTGTAAATTTCAAAAATCTATTTTTTCATATGAAACTTTACACTATCTTATATTCATTGTAAATTGCTTCAACCTTCTCACAATGCTTTTGAAAACTCAATGGTACTTGTGCACTTAAAAGTTTTTCATTTATTTTTTTTAGCTTCTCTCTATTCTTATATATATCAATTATCTCTTTTTCTATATCATCTGATATAATCCCAAACCCTTTCAATATATCTTTTGAACCAATATTATTATTTACTAAGCACGGAACTCCAAAGCTTATTCCCTCTAAAACTGTAAATCCAAAAGTTTCCTTACATTTGCTTGGAACTACTAACAAATCAGTATCTAACATAATTTTTTCTATCTCTGAATATTTATATGCACCATTGAAATTTACATTTTCCTCTTCTTTAAAAACTTCTCCACCATAAAAATTATATTTAATATCTAACTTTCTATATTTTCGTGCAATTTTCAGTAAGTCTTTTCCACCTTTATACTCTTCCAAAGTTCCCATAAAGGTAATTTTTAAAGTCTTCTCAAAGCTTTTAATTATTCTATTGTCCTTTATATCAGCATGTATTAAACCAATATTAATGCTATTTTTCGGTTTTACAAATTTCTTATATATTTCTTCTGAAACACTACTGTTAAAAAGAAATACATCTATACTACTTAAAATTAAGTCAAAATATTTTTTTAACTTTATATATTCTTGTTCAGTAAAAGGTTTATAATCTTTTTTGTTTTTTTTATTTTTAAACTTTATTTTTGATAAAATCCTTCTGTTAATTTTCATTTTTATTTCTCTATAAAATTTAGATTGCATTAAAATCATTTTTTTTTCACTAATGACATTAATGTTTAACTTATTGAAAGCATCTAATGATCTATCTAGTAACAACTTATTTTCACAATCTAAAAAATTTGGATTTGGTGCTAATCCATAATAATCATGTGTAGTAAAAAAAACTTTTATATTTAATATTTTAGCTGCTTCTATAAGTTCTTTATATAATCCCATAAAAGTATGCAAATGAATTATTTCTATTTTTTTTTCTATTAAAAAATTTTTAAATATATTTATATTTGCTTTTTTAGTGAAATTTTCCACAGAATTTATGCCACCTAATAATCCTACTCCTTGTGGATTGAATAACTCAAAAACATTTACATCATCAATTTTTTTATAAACACCTATTTTACCATTTTGTACATTCTTCTTATATCGACCAGGAAATATTAAATAAACAGTGTGTGTTTTTGATTGTTCCAATAAAAGATCTTGTGAATACTTAGTTAAGCCACCTGTTCTATATGGATAAATCCCCAAAGAGTAATGTAATATATTCATTAATTCTCTCCCATTAAAAATAAAATTTCATATTTTTGTATTATAAATTCCCAACTATAATTTCCTTCTATTCTTGCTTTTGCTAACTTACCAATTTTAATTTTCTCTTTCACATCAAATTTTTCAATCTTATCAATTATTTTCGATAAATTATTTTTTTCAAAATATACTGCGCTTTCTTCAGCTACCTCTTTATTAAAACCAACATTTAATAGTATATTTAAATTTGTTGTAGCTAATGCTTCTAGCAATGATGGGTTAGTTCCACCAACCTCATGCCCGTGTAAATAGGCAAAAGCATTTTCTCTTACTTTTTTTAATAACTCTTGATTGTAAACTGTTCCAACAAATTTAATTCTTTCATCTTTATCAAACCCTGTTCTTTCCTTTAAGCTTTCATAAAATTTATTTTCTTCAACATTTGTTATAATTACTAAATCTTTTTTAGTTTTTGATTTCATAAACTCTACAATCATAGTTTCATAATTATTTTCTGGTACAAATCGACCAACAATTAAATAGTACTCATTATTTTGAATTTTTTTTTCCTTATACCAATTATTTAACTGCTCACTTTCATTGCTTAATTTTGACTTTTCTAAATCGGCTCCATAAGCAATAAATGTTGTTTTAGGATTATATTTTTTATAATCTTCTTTTATATATTTTTCTATGTTCTTGGAGTCACAAATTAGTAAATCCGAATTTTTCACCATTAACTGCTCTGATATTTTCCAATATTTTTTAATTGCAAAATTCCACTTTCCTCTTTTCCATTCATGTCCATCTGGATTAACATATATTTTAACGCCTAGCTTTTCAGCTTTTTTCTTATACTTACTAAGAAAAGGTCCTATTCTACATGCAAGAATATATATTATTGCATCCTTTATATTATTTTCTTTTATATATTGAAGAGAATTTTTTAATGCTATGACATCATAATAAACTGCTTTTGCTGGTCCTATATTAGGTACAGCTATATTAAAACATCTTGCGTTATTGTGGTAAAATTCCTTATTATCCGCTGCTAAACATGATACATGATATTTTATTTTATCTGATACCTTTCCCTGAGTTAATTTTTCAACAAAAGTTTCAAAACCACCATAATTTGATGGAATCCCCTTCGATCCTATAATAAATATATTTTTCATTTGTTCCCCCTTAACTTGCATTTTTATCCCCCAATAAAACTGTAAAAGTTTTTAATATTAATTTTATATCTAAAATCAGACATCTCTCTCTTACATATTTAATGTCTAATTTCATCCATTCTTTAAATGGTATATCATCTCTACCTTGAACTTGCCAAAAACATGTAAGTCCTGGCTTTACCTCTAATCTTTCCATCATCCAATCTTCAAACTGCATAACTTCTTTTGGAAGACTTGGTCTTGGTCCTACTATACTCATCTCACCTCTAAGTATATTAAGTAATTGAGGTAATTCATCTATACTTGTCCTTCTAATAAACTTACCAATCTTTGTTACCCTTGGATCTTCCTTTATTTTAAACATCGGACCTTTTCTTTCATTTTGTTTTGCTAATTTTTCCTTTAACTCCTCAGCATTAACTACCATAGACCTAAATTTATACATATTGAATTTTTTTCCATTTAGCCCAACTCTCTCTTGCGAAAAAATTACTGAACCTTTAGAATCTAATTTAATCCAAATAGCTACTATTATGTATAAAGGCATAAGAAGAATAATCCCTGCTAAAGCTCCTATAATATCAATTCCCCTTTTGGATATTTCATAAATTCTAGCTTTTTTATTTCTCGATAGTGGACACTCTTTCACCATCTCGTCATTTAACATAACTACTTCACTCCCTAAATATCACCATTTTCAATTTTAGTTTTAATAAATTTACTTTTTTTTGAATTTATAGATAATTTTATAACACTTATATTTCAACTGTATTATATCATAAGAAAAGACATATTAAAGCTATTCAGATAATTTTTTACGCCCTATTAATACTTTTTATTATTAAATTCATCAATGTATTATCATATTAATAATTTATTAATTTATTTTACCATTTTTTGTATTTTTTTAGTTTTTATAAAAGTTCATTTTTTACATAATAATTTAATTACGTTAAAGTAAGTATAGTATGACAATCTAAAAATAAATTGTTATAATTACAATGTATTTAATTTAAATAAAAAACGAAAATATTCGTATTATCTGGGGGTTTAATATATGCCGATTAGAATAGCTATTCTTGGTGGTCCAAGATGTGGTAAGACAACTTTAATTCAACAAATTTATGTTGATATGAAAGTACGAGGTCTAAATGTAGGTGCTGAAACTGAGTACAGTACTGAATATTTGAAAGAAAAGGGAATGATAGAAACCATTTCTGAGCAATATGGAATCTATCTTGGTCAAGCAAGACTTGAGGCAAATCTTAATGAGTTTGACTATGCTTTAACAGACTATGCAACATTCGTACCTTACATATATGGAAGATTCATGCTTGGAGATAAAAAAAGAACTCAAAAAGAAATCGAGATTCTTAATGATTTATATAAATTAGCGTTAAATGATGTCAATAAATATGATCATATCTTCTATGTTCCAAGAGAGTTTGGATATGAAAAAGATGGTGTTAGATGGCAAGATGAAGACCTTGCTATTGCTATAGATGAAGCAATCAGAGTATTCCTTGATTCAGAAAATATCAAATATACTGTTTTAACTGGTTCAACAAGAGCTAGATCAGAATCAATACTTAAACATGTTGGACTTGATAAACTTGAAGTGATTCCTACAATTACAGAAACAATTCAAGCTAAAAACCAAAAAGAAGCTAAATAATTTAAACTCTTTATGAAACTAGGTTAAGAATAAACTTAACCTAGTTTTATTTTGCGCCTATATGTTATAATGTTTAGGTTAATAATGAAAATAGAAAATGATTAAAATAAGCTTATATAGATTATTTACTTAACCTATATAAATTTAAGGAGGATAATAGATTGTCTAATTTAGTTAATGAAATTGAAAAAAGAAGAACCTTTGCTATCATCTCTCACCCAGATGCTGGTAAAACAACATTAACTGAGAAGTTCCTTTTATATGGAGGAGCTATCAGAATGGCTGGTTCTGTTAAAGCTAGAAAAGCCGCTACTCATGCAGTATCTGACTGGATGGAAATAGAAAAGCAAAGAGGTATCTCTGTATCATCATCAGTTATGCAATTTAACTATGATGGTTACTGCATTAATATCCTTGATACTCCTGGTCACCAAGATTTCTCAGAGGATACATATAGAACTCTTATCGCCGCAGATTCTGCTGTTATGGTTGTTGATGGAGCTAAAGGGGTTGAGCCTCAAACAAGAAAGCTTTTCCAAGTTGCATCACTTAGAGAAATTCCTATATTTACTTTCGTAAATAAAATGGATAGAGAAACTAAAGATCCATTTGAGCTTTTAGATGATATTGAAGCTGAACTTGGTATTAAAACTTATCCTATCAACTGGCCTATCGGTTGTGGTAATGATTTTAAAGGAGTATACAATAGAAGCAATGAAACTATAATCGCTTTCTCTGGTGGAAATCATGGACAAAGTGAGGTTACAGAAACTGTTGTATCTGTACATGATGACTCAGCTAGAGAACTTTTAGGAGATCATTTATACGACAAGCTTATGGAAGATATCGAACTTCTTGATATAGCTGGAGATGATTTTGATAATGAAGCTGTTCAAAAAGGTGAATTATCACCTGTATTCTTTGGATCAGCTCTTACAAACTTTGGTATTGCTCCATTCCTTGCTGATTTCTTAAAACTTACAACTGGTCCTTTATCAAGAAACTCAAGTAAAGGTGAAATCATACCAACAGAAGAACCATTCTCAGCTTTCGTATTTAAAATACAAGCTAACATGAATAAGGCTCATAGAGATAGACTTGCTTTCATGAGAATTTGTTCAGGAGAATTTAAAAAAGGTATGGAAGTTTACCATGTTCAAGGTGGTAAAAAACTTAAACTTGCACAGCCTCAACAATTCCTTGCTCAAGATAGAGAAGTTGTTGAAGAAGCATATGCTGGAGATATCATAGGGGTATTTGATCCAGGCATATTCTCAATAGGTGATACACTTTGCAGCGGTGCTGAGAAATTCAAATTTGAAGGAATCCCTGTATTTGCTCCTGAGCATTTTGCAAGAGTTAGACCCGTTGATACAATGAAAAGAAAACAATTTATAAAAGGTATTACTCAAATAGCTCAAGAAGGTGCTATCCAAGCATTCAAAGAGTTACACATCGGTATGGAAGAAATTATTATTGGTGTTGTTGGAGTACTTCAATTTGAAGTTCTTGAGTATAGACTTAAAAATGAATATAACGTTGATATAAAAATGGATAGACTTCCATTTAGATTTGTTAGATGGATTGAAAATGATGATATAGATCCTGAAACATTAAACCTTACATCTGATACTAAGAAAGTTAAAGATATGAAAGATAGAAATCTTCTTATCTTCCAAAATGACTGGGGAATTAGCTGGGCACTTGACCATAATCCTAATGTTGTTCTTTCAGATATTGGTAAATCAGACGATTAATATATATAACAAAGCCCCAAGATTTATAATTTTGGGGCTTATTCTTTAATTTATATCTCTTCATCAAATATAAATTTAGCAATCATTTTTCCAACTCCAGCATTGCAATTAGTATCTGTTATATAATTTGCATTTTCTTTTATTATTTCACTTGCATTGCCCATAGCAACACCAAGCCCTGCGTATTTAATCATACTTAAATCATTTTCACTATCACCAATACAGATTACTTCTTCCTGCTTTATTCCAAGAATTTCTGCAAGTTTTTGAACTGCACTCCCCTTTGATGTTCCCGCTGGCATAACTTCAAAATTGTTTTTCCAAGAACTTACTACCTCTAAATCATCAAATTTTAAAAGTTCCTCTTTAGCTTTTTTAAGTTCTTCTTTATCTGCACTTTCATCAATACAAATAAATTTTAAAATATCATTTGAAAAATCTTTGTAAGCTTCCTCAAAAGATACACCCTCAATAAATTTTATTTTATACTTATCATCAAGCTCATCATCAACCATTTTATAAGCATGATCCTCTGGCACTACTTCTCTTGAAATTACAGTATCTGAAGTATTCATATATGTTTGAAATTTATATTTTTTGATAACTTCATTTACTTCTTCAAATTGTTTTCTTGAAAAATTTGATTCATATATTACTTCATCTCTATCCTTCTCTCTAATATATGCCCCATTAGATGAAATAATAGGAGTTTCAACACCAATAAGATCTGAATACTTTCTTGCTGATGCAAAAAGTCTTCCTGTTGTTATAGCAATTTTAACTCCTGCCTCTGTAGCTTTTTTTATCATCTCTTTATTAAACTCTGGAACTTCATGTTTATTACTAAGTAATGTCCCATCCATATCTATAGCTATTAATTTATATTTCATACCTTCACCTCTTACTTTTATAACAAAATATTACATTTGTTTCATTATAACATATCTCTTTATCTTTATTATTTACCCAAGACTAAATAAATATAATCAGGTCTATAACTAAATAAAATTCATTTTAAATAGTCATAAACCTGATTATCCATTAAAATTCTATTCCTTTATATCTTCAAAAATCCATTTATGAATTTTATCTTTAGTCACTTCTTTATCAAATGTTAAACATGACATTCCATTAATAGTTTCACCTTTATAATTCTCATCTGTTGGGAATCTATGTTGTTCTAAATTATTCCCTATAGAAAGTACATCTTTCCCCATATCCATAATTTCACCAGTTGATAAACTTGTTTTTACCATAGGAAAGACCTCATTTAACAACCCCGGGTATTTAAGTGGTGATATTTTAAATACATTATTTAAAATTTGTTCTAAAACTTCTCTTTGTCTTTCCGTTCTTTTAAAATCATCACCTGCCGTATATCTAATTCTACAGTATGCCATAGCTTGTACGCCATTTAATTTATGAACTCCTACACCTGAAACATGTCCTGATTTAGTTCCAGTTTTACTATTAAGATCATCAATATAATTATTTATATGTTTAAGTTCTGCTGAGTCAACTTCAATATCTACTCCGCCTACCTTATCAACTATTTTAGGTAAACTTGAAAAATCAACAGTTACAAAGTCTTCTATATTCAAGTCAAAAGTTTTATTCACTGTTTTAATTGCAAGTTCTTCTTGTCCAAAAGCATATGCACTATTAAGCTTATCGCTCCCATGCCCTGGAATTTCAACATATGAATCTCTCATTAATGAAGTAAGTTTTAATTTCTTGCTTTTAGTATCTACAGTTGCAATCATCATTGCATCACTTCTTCCACCTTGTCCATCAGCTTGATCTACACCAAATAAAGCTATATTTTTAACATGTGTAAATTCATCATTTAATTTAACATTTGATCCTAAGCTTTCTTTATCTAAATCAACTGTATCCATTTTACCAAATAGTGACCAAGCATATCCACCTACTGCTCCTACTACTGCAAGTATTGCTATAAAAGCTCCCATCAAAATTTTATTTTTAATACTTCCACTTTTTTTGTTTCTCTCGACCCTATCTTTTTTCATAAGCAACCCCCTAAAATACACTTCTTTGTATTATATTCTTTTAATTGTATTAAAATCCCATTTAATTTGCATTTTACTATTATATACTTTGAAATTTTTAATAGCAATATTTTTAAATAATTATTAACTTTATAAATACATATTTCACAAAAAAATGGACAAAATATTTATGTAAAGGAAGTGATACTTATGGATAACAATGATAAAAAGAATCCAAAATCAGTTTACCCACCAAAAATGAGAAATTTCGCCAATACATATACTGGTGAAAAATTAACTTCATATAGTACTCAGACCTTTATTAACATTCCAGGACTAGGAGTAGATCCCATAGTCATTAATAATATTTCTTGTCCTGAATTTGATTACACTGAAAGCTTAGCAGATGAAGATACTACTAAGTAAAAAAAGACTTTCTCATATTGATATCATGAGAAAGTCCTTTCATTTTCTATTTATTTAAAATTTTATTAAAATCACTTAAGAATTCAGAAACTTTATCCTCTCTAGTTGCCCATGATGTGCAAAGTCTTATACAACTTCTCTTTTCATCAACTTTACTCCAGAAAGTATAATCATAATACTCCTTAAGCTCTGCTAATACTTCATTTGAAATTATAGGGAAAATTTGATTTGTAGGTGAATCTGTTAAAAATTCAACTCCAAGTTCTTTTAACCCTCTATTTAATTGCATTGCTCTATCATTAGCATTTTTACCAAGCTCTAAGAATAAATTATCTGTAAATAATTCCTTGAATTGAATCCCTAAAAGTCTTCCTTTTGCAAGAAGTGCTCCTCTTTGTTTTATATAAAATCTAAAATCTTTGCTTAATGCTTTATTATTAATTACAAGCGCCTCTGGTTCTAAAATTATAGACAAATGTACTTATTTTAGATAATTCGTGCTTTTAATATCTTCTGATATCATTTAAGCCTAGGCTGGGCCAGTTCGTATAAATAATTTTATACTATCCCACAACCCTATTTATTAAATTTATTATTAAAGTCTTATTCAACCCTCCACTAAGATGAAAATACAAGCTTCTTAAAATTTAAGAGGTACTTATACTTGTGATTAAATAATCTTTTTACATAATTACAAAATTCTGTTTTCTAAAATCTTTTTCACTTTTTTATAAGGTGTATATAAATTAATTTCTTTATCATACTTTCTATTTAATATATTTTTACTTGCATTTATATCAGCGTGAGTTTTTCCACAATTAGAACATTCAAAAACTTCGAAAATTCTTGTACCGAATCTACCACATATACTACAAACTTTGCTTGTATAAGCTGGATTTATATAAGTATAAGTAATTTCGTTTAAATCGGATTTATATTCTAGTCTTTTTCTTATATAACCTTTTATCCATCTAGAAATTCTTCTTTTGATATGCTTTGGATAAGTATCATCCCAATTTACAAAATCTAAATGCTCCATTACAATTTCTTTTGGTTTTTCTTCCTTTAAAAATTGATTTAAAGAGTAGTTTATATAAGACTTAACTTTAGCTTCATGTTTTTTCTTGTTTTTATTATATCTAATTCTTCCTAAATTATTGTTTTTAATATTCTCTGCTTTTTTAAAATTCCCATCTTTTATATGCTTTTTATATAAAGCATGAAGTCTATTTCTATTTTGATTAACTTTATTTAATCTTTCAGTTTCTTCTGTTAGAAACTCATTAAGTTTATCACCATAAAAATGATTTGTAGATGTTGCAAGTAAATTATTATACCCTTTGTCTATACCAACTATATTTTCATTATTATTTCTCTTAGTTTCCACCTTGATTGGACAATGAATTTCTATTTTATGACCATTAAATTTAACAGTCATAGTTCTATCATAAACATTGTTATCTCTAAGTTTAATAGAAACTCGTTTTCCCTTTTTAGCACAAGTTATTTTTATAGAACCTTCTT
>JBOGAY010000315.1:0-7109 GCA_051655925.1 Sarcina sp.
TAGTAGGTGCTAATGTTTTAGGATTAATAAGTGGTGTGCTCCTTTTAAAAAAAGGATATTTTGTAAATATATATGAAAAAAGAGAATATATAGGAGGGACGCTTAATTCATTTAATGGTGTTAAATTATCAAAACCACAATTATTTAATTATTTAGTTTTAGATAAAAATGAAGATTATATTTTTAAAAAGAAGTTTAATTTTTTTAATTATGATAAATTGCAAGTGTATAAAAAAATTAAATTTAATGAAGCGATGAGTGTTGATATAAAATTTGGTATTGATGAGATTGAAAATTTATTTTTAAAATATATAGATACACAGGAAGATAAAATTTTTGTTGAAACTCTTTTAAAAGATATACGAGAGATTCATAGAGCTGAAAGCTTGATAAAAACATATAAAAGAAATAAATTTTTAAATATAGATAAATGGTTATGGGAACGAAATTTAAATAATTTAAAAGGAAAATATAAGAATATTAAAGTTGAAGACATAATTGATAAAATAAGCAATAAATGTTTGAGGGAAATAATTAAATCTTTAGCAAATGTTAAGTGCTCTAGTTGTGTTTTTATAGAGGTTTTAAAGTATATATGTTTTTATAATATTTATAATTTAGAAAATGTTTTTGAAGTTTTAAACAATGAATTTTTAAGATTAGGTGGGGAAATACATCTTTTATCAGAAGTATCTAGTATAGAAAGTAAAGAATCAAAAGGTATTATAAAAATAAATAATGAAATTATTGAGAGTGATTATGTCATTTGTACTGTAAATAATTTTTATTCTTTGAAAAAAATATTTGATGAAGAATTTTTAGAAAAAGATTTTCATAAATCTCTTCATAGTGGTGAATTATTTGATTCTTATGTAATTATTAATTTATATTTTAAGGATAATTATAAATTAAATACTAATGTGTGTAGATATATTTTAGATAGACCTTTTATTGATAATACAGGTTCATTTCATAGAAAATTTGAATTTTACTTTGATGATAATAAAAAAATAGCTTCCTTATATATAAGGGGAAATTATCATTTTTGGGAACATTTAAATGACCAAAGATCGAATCAAGTTGGTTATAGTAAATTTATTCTTGCACAAAAGTTTTTAGAAGAATTAAAAAAATGTAATAGTGAAATAAATGATAACTATATTAATAAGGTAGAAGTGATAACACCATATGACTTTAAAAAAGCAAATGATTGTATTCGTGGTTCAAGTAGAGGAATTATACCTACTCCTAAATTTTATAATAAAGTTATTAAATACAAAAACGACATGCAAAGATGTTATTTTACTAGAGAAGAGTTAGGCTGTGGGATGTATTTAAATTCAAAATTTAAAGATAGTATTAGAATTGTTGATAAAATTTTGTTAGAATAAATTATATTAATGGTAAAAAATGGGGGTAATTTTGTGTGGAGTGAAAAAATTGAAAGTTTAAAAAAAGAAAAAGGGGCTTTAATATTAGCACATTACTATCAAACTAAGGAAATTAAAGAAGTTGCAGATTATATTGGAGATTCTTATTACTTATCTAAAATTGCAAAAGAATCAGAAAGTAATTTTATTATCTTTTGCGGAGTTAGTTTTATGGCAGATAGTGCTAAAATTCTATCGCCTAATAAAAGAGTGTTTTTACCGGTAAAAGATGCTGGATGTGAAATGGCTGATATGATAAATTTAGAAGAATTAATAAAACTTAAAGAGAAGTATGAGGATGTAGCACTAGTTACATATATTAATTCTAATATAAAAGTTAAATCTATTTCAGATGTCATAGTGACATCATCTAATGCAGAAGAAATAGTATCAAAACTTAAAAATAAAAATATTATCTTTTCACCAGATAGAAATTTAGGTTCATATGTAGCTGAAAAGATTAAAGATAAAAATATTATTTTATGGCAAGGGTATTGTCCAATTCATGAAAAAGTGGATATAAATGATGTTATAAAATTTAGAGAAAAATATTCAAATGGGTTAGTACTAGCTCATCCAGAATGTCCCAAAAACATAAGAGATATATCTAATTATGTAGGAAGTACTACAGGAATAATTGCTGAAGCTAAAAAGAATTTTGATAAGGATATATTAATTGTTACAGAAGGAGGAATCATTTCAGATTTAATAAATGTAAATAGTACTAATAGATATCATACACCAAAAGTAAAAATGATATGTAAGGATATGAAAAAAATATCTTTAAAGAATTTATACAAATGTCTTTTAGAAGAAACATATGAGGTTTTTGTTGATGAAGATTTAGCTCTAGGTGCAAAAAAAGCATTGAATAATATGTACAATTTAATAAAATAATGTGAAAATCTTATTATTTTACTAAAAATAATAAGATTTTTTCTCTTTTAAAAGCTTTTTTAACAAAAAGTTAAATGAATTCTACTAATTTATTTATAATATGACGTTATAATATAAAAAACGAGGAAAATAATATGAAAAATAATTTATAAATTGGGGGAATTAGAATGAAGAAGAGAATAGCAGCATTAGTTTTGGCAGCATCTGCAAGCATAGCAATGGCAAATGCAAATACTGAGAAGGTTTTTGCACAAGAGCTAAACAAAAATCAAACGGCACCTCAAACAGAAAAAAATATGAGTATTAGTAAGACAGCACAAAAAGCAAAGGTGATTAATGTATCAACAAATTTAAGAGTTAGAGCATCAGCTAGCACAAGTGCTAAAATAGTAGGAACTTTAAATCCAGGAGCTGTAGTAAATATTCAAAGTAAAAGTGGCTCATGGTATAAAATAGAATATAATGGGATGGTTGGATATTCACATGCTGATTTTTTACAACCATTATCATCAGGAAATGATAACAATGAAAATGTAAGTGGAAAAGTAGGACAAGTTATAAATGTGTCAACAAGTTTAAGAGTAAGATCATCAGCAAGTACAAGTTCTAGTATAATTGGTTATTTATATGCTAATGAAAAAGTTGATATAATAAGTTCAACTGGAAGTTGGTATAAAATTAAGCATGATGGTAAAATAGGATATGTTCATAAAGACTATTTAAAAGTTGTAGGTGAGGGAAGTACAGATACAAATAAACCAATACCACCAGTAACAACACCGGAAGTTACGCCACAAAATAAAAAAGGACAAGTTATAAATGTATCAACAAGCTTAAGAATTAGATCATCAGCTAGTACAAGTTCTAGTATAGTTGGTCATTTAAAAGCTAATGATAAGGTAGACATAATAGGATCAAGTGGAAGTTGGTACAAAATTAAGAGCGGTGGAACAACAGGTTTTGTTCATTCAGATTATTTAAAAGTCTTAGGTGATGTGAATACAGATACAAATAAACCAGTACCACCAGTAACAACACCAGAAGTTACTCCTGATTCAGGTAAGGGTGAAGTTATCAATGTAAGTACTAATTTAAGAGTAAGAAGTACACCAAGTACATCAGGTGCTATTGTTGGATATTTAACATCAGGTAATATTGTAGATATTCAAGGGAAAAGTGGTTCATGGTATAAAATAAGCTATAGCGGTAAAGTAGGGTTTGTTCATTCAGATTATATAAAAAAAGTAAATGGAAATACTGGAGGAAATTCAGGTGAGAACACTGGAGGAAATTCAGGTGGAAATACTGGTGGAACAGAAGTTACAAATAAATATGATAAGGTTTTACAAATAATGAAAGCTCATGTAGGAACACCTTATATTTATGGGGGAAGTGGTGAAGAAATAACAACATCATCATTAAATACACTAAAAAATAGATTCCCAGATCATGCAGCTAAAGGTTCTTATGATATTGAATCAAAGTATATAAATTCAGGATATAGAGCTTTTGATTGTTCAGGGCTTATGCAATGGTCATTTAAGCAAGTTGGTATTAACTTAGGAAGAACGACTACTAATCAAGTAAATAACGGATATGAAGTATCACCAAATGCAGCTAAACCTGGAGATTTATTATTCTTTAGTAATCTTGGACATGTTGGTATGTATATTGGAAATGGGCAATGGATAGAGTCTCCAAAGCCAGGGCAACCAGTAAGAATTGCAAACGTTCCTTGGAATTTAATTGGAAGAGCAAGAAGAGTTTTATAATCAATAAAATTTTTATAATATAGAGAATTCGTCACTTAAATATAGGTGACGAATTCTTTTTGTTTTACATAATACTATGTATTTTTTTTTACTTTTTTAAATAGAATATATAAAAATGATTTATATTAGGGGGAAAAATGGATAAAGGTTATGAAAGTATTTTAAAATGCTTAGATGAAAATGAAAAAATAATATTTACAACAGATAAAAATTTTAAATTTGGTGAAAAAAATTTACTTATAACAGGAGAAAAATTTTTTTGTATTAGTAATTTAGGGAAAATATATATAGCGGATAAAAATAGAAGGTTAAAAGCAATAAAAGTTAATAAATATGACTATAAAGAAAAGGGAATTAAGTTTAATGTATTAAATAAGGATAATATCATAGCTATAAATTCAAGAGAATTTACAGATAATAGAAGTGAAAGTTTTATTATTAATATGAAATTAAATGATTTCACAGAAATTTCTAAAAAACTTATAAACAATCCATTTAAATATGATTGGGTTAAATATTGTATTAAATTAGATGAAGGTATATATGAAACTGCTGTAATAGATTTGAAAAATGAATATATTAGTATAAATACTTCGAGCACTAAAATTAATTTGAAATATTCAGACATTATTGATTTTAAAGAAAAAGATAAAGCAATTCATATCATAAGCAATAGTAAAGATGCTTATAATATTTTAATTTATGCATTCAATAAAGATATAAAAATTATAACAAAAACAATATCAGAAAAAATGAAAGGTGAAATAGATTTAGTACAAGATGAGATTAGTTGTGAAAAGACTGCAATTTTAAATAAGTCAATAGACTCAACAATAATTGATATCGATGGTAGTTTTAGAGCAGAATTAGATAGAACTATTTCGAATTATTATAAAAATGAACTTATGGACAAAAAGGAAGTAGGCATTAGCAGTACAGAAAAATCTCAATTAGACACATGCATAGAAATAAAAAATCTTGAAGAAGCATCTGAGATGAAAAATAAAAAAATGGATTTTGTTGTTAACTTGAAAAAAAATGAACAAAGTTCGTACGGAAAATTATATGGAAGTCTTAATTCTATAAATTATAAAGGGCGACAAGTTGAAATTAGTATTGATAAAGAACTGAAAATTTTAGATAAAGAGTTGAATAAAGAATCAATAAGTATTTCTTTTGATGATTATAAATATACAAAGAATGATACTATAGTGATTTTAAAAAATGAAGAGAATATGATATTAATAAGTTTAGAAGAGCAAGATTTAGAGCTTGATAAATATATGACAAATTATATAGAAAATACAGAGTATATTGGATATACGAACAATTTCCAACCATTTGAACTGAGTTTTATTAATCAACAAATTATATTTGCTCAAACAGCAAATATAATTGAAAAGAAAATTAATATAGACTCTGTTGCAGATATAAATATTTTAGATGAAAATTTAAATTTAGAAAATTTAGTTATAACACTTAAAGATTCTGAGCATTATAAATTTTCTATTATGAGAGGAAGTATTAAAAGATTTTTAAAAGATCTTTATACAGTAAAATCATATGAAAAATATTCGGTAACTGATGTTAAAGTTGTAGAGAATACATTTAAAGAAATGGTTAAAGAAGAATTAGCAATTTTTTATTTTGGTGATATTATAAAAATAAAAAATATGATTGATGAGTTTTATAAAAGTAATGTAAAAGATAAAAAAAGTTTAATTGAAAAAATATATAATACAACTATTAAAATGGAACATTCATTTGATTTAGTATCAATGTATTATTTTGAAAAATTTAATATAAAAATTAATATGAAAATGTTTGAAACAATAGGGAAATTAGAAAAGTTAGAAAGTGATTTAGCAAAGTTGACAAAAGGTATAGCAGATAATATACAGTGTTTAAGTTCAGTAAAACAGATTAAAGCAACTAATAATTTGTTAGATACAAAATTAACTACTGATATGAATTATATTTTAGAAGGAATTGGATTAAGTCAAGAGTTATGTGTATATAAATCAATTGTATTAGACACAGAGATAGGAGATTATAATTTTGATGAAATTATCAAAAATATTTCAATTTTAGTAAATAATATACTAAATATAAAAATGACATATTATTATAAAATAATACACGTGGTGGTTGATGAGTTAGCAATTGAAAAATATATTGAATCGGAAGAACAAATTTATAACTTGTGTGAATATTTTGTTCAGATGCAAATGAAAAGTAAAATAGATTGCAAAACGAGACTTAAAGATGTTTTAATTAATATAAAAAAATATTTTGTAGGTGTTGAGATAGGAAAAAATGAAGTTTTAGATATTTTAAATTTAGTTTCTTTTTAAGAAAGTGTGTTCGTAAATAAAAAACACTTGTACTTCTACAAGTAACATGTTATATTTTATTTGTAATATTTTTACAAATAAAATCAATTAAACTTGGGGTGTTTTAAAATGAATTTTATAAGTACAAGAGATTCAAATGAAGTGAGGACTTCAGCAGATGCAATAATAAATGGATTGTCAGAAAATGGTGGTTTATATGTTCCAGAAAAATTTCCGGATTTAAAAGATAGGCTTTATGATTTTAAAAATTTAAGTTATGAAGATTTAGCTTTTGAAATAATAAAAGAGTTTTTTGGAGATTTAGGAGAAGAAAAAATTAGAGAATGTGTTGATGCAGCTTATAAAGAGAGATTTAAAGTAAAGGTAAATAATGAATTTTTAGAATTATATCATGGGCCAACATCTGCTTTCAAAGATGCAGCATTATTATTTTTACCACAAATAATGAAAAAAGCTAAAGAAATTAAAGGTATTGAAGAGGAAATAGTGATTTTAACTGCTACATCTGGCGATACAGGAAAAGCAGCTCTTGAGGGATTTAAAAATATACCGGGGCTAAAAGTTATAGTTTTTTATCCTAAAAATGGAGTTAGTAAAATACAAGAGTATCAAATGTTAACACAAGAAGGTAATAATGTTTCAGTGGTATCTATTAA
>JBOGAY010000316.1:0-11717 GCA_051655925.1 Sarcina sp.
AAAATGCCCTTTTGTTGTATACTTATTTTTTATACCCATACTTGAGTAAGAACCTTGCTTTGATACTAACTTTTTTATATAGAAGTTATTAAATTATATATTCTCATTAATGTAAATTAAGCTCGTTTTAGATTAAATAATATCTTAAAGAATATAGCACTAGAAATACTTGATAAGATAACTAAGAACATATAGTTATTAGATATAAGTCTTACACCTTGAAATATAACAAAGTTAATTAAGCAGAATATAAAAAGACTACTAATTTTATATTTTTGTTCAGGTAAGAACTGGTTTAAGATATAGTAAAATGTTACTACTAATAATATATTTAAAATCATATCTCTACTCCTTTAAGAATTTCTTTTAAATAAAGTATAGCATAAAAACTCTTTTGTTCTAAAAAAAGGATTAATTGTAATAAAAAAGAAATAAAAGTAAATTTTATAAGAAAATAGATATTTAGGTTCTATAAATAAAAAGCTAAGCTTTTACACAAACTCTTATTTAGTAGAAAAATATAAGAGGTGAATAGTGTATGCCAAGTTTAGTTTTAGAAGGTGGAGCTTTTAGAGGGCTTTTTAGTGCAGGAGTTATGGATGCACTTTTAGATAATGATATAATGTTTCCTTATTGTATAGGTGTTTCTGCTGGAATATCACATTGTTTTTCATATGTTTCAAAGCAGAAAGAGAGAAATCTTAGAATTTTAGAAAAGTATAGACACGACAGACGATATATAGGAATTAAAAATTTTATAAAACACAGAAGTTTATTTGGACTAGATTTTATCTTTGATGAGATTCCAAATAAGCTTGAGTTATATGATTATGATGCTTTTCATGCCTATGACGGAAAGATAGTTGTAGGAGTTAGTAATATTTTAACGGGAAAAGCTGAATATCTTGACGGAAAAGAAGTTGATAAGTCTTGTACCATGGTTAGAGCAACTTGTGCTATTCCAATTCTTTTTCCTATTATAAGTATTGGTGAGAATAAGTATTATGATGGAGGACTATGTGATCCTATACCTATTCAAAAAGCTATTGATGATGGTAATGATAAACACCTTATAATTCTAACAAATCCTGATGGTTATAGACTTAAAGAAGAAAGAATTAATAAATTTGTTTCAAGGCTTTTAAAGAGAAAATACCCTAATATAATTGATAGTTTTTTAAATAGACATATAAAGTATAATAATATATTGGATTTATGTGAAAAGCTTGAGAAAGAAGGTAAAGCAGTTGTTATAAGACCGTATAAAGAAGAGTGTATTAGCGGTTTTGAGAAGGACATAAATAAAATAAAAAAGATGTATAAGCATGGATATGATATAGGAATGGAAAACATATCAAAAATAAAGAAGTTGTTTGAGTAAATATATTTTGGCTTTTGTAAATTAGTTTAATGTTGTATTTTTAGAAGAATTTGATCAAATATGTAATTAGATGAAATTATTCTAAAAATTAAAGACAAAAAAATTAAAAAATATTTTTAAAGATGATTAAAAAATTAAAAAAAGATTAAGAACAAATTTTAAAAATAAAACATAATTATAATTTTGCTAATCAAAAGGATTTTTTTATAAATAAATTTATAAAAAACAACTTTGTTGAGAATTGATTATCAATAAAGTTGTTAGAGGTTTATAAGTTTAATATTTTAGTAAGTTTTACATATCTTTAAGCAGGATATATTCTAATACAGTACTTAAAGTAAAAATAAAAATTATGGAGGTAAGTTGCCTCCCATGTTTGTAAAAAGCATGGAGTGATGAAAACTTATTCATCTAAAACTCTTTGAATTGCTGGAACTTCCTAAAGCTAGTTAAACTACAAAGTAGGTTTGAAATAAAACCAAGCTTGAATGTTACGAAAGTAGAAAGAATTAACTAGATAGAATATGGTTAAACCCTAAGTCTTTTAATAATGGATAATCAGCAGCGAAGCCCTGAATAGGGGAACGTTCAACGACTAGAGTAAAACTCGTACATCGCAAGTGTTTGGTGGTGGAAGTGGAGAGTGCCTAACTTATATATTTTGTATAACAGGTAATGAGATAGTCTACGCTCGTATCCGAAAGGTCGAGGTCATTAAAGTAATTTAATGACATTATAGAAGTAGCGTTCTATAATAAATAAAAGGTAATTTTATGCGTAATAGTGCTATAAGTTGGAAGGTTGATGCTTTAAAGTATGGAGCATTTATTATTTTTCTATTTGTATGTGGATTAATATTTCTTGCAACTGGAGTTTTTAAGTTTCCAACTCTTTTAGGAATGGGAACAATATCATTAACGTTTGGGCTTGCACATGCATTTGATTGTGATCATATAGCGTGTATTGATAACATGACTCGTAAAATGGTTCAAAGAGGTGGAAAAACTAGAGGAGCGGGGTTCTTCTTTTCACTTGGACATTCAACTGTAGTTATGATTATGGGAGTGGTAACAATTTTTGCTGTTGATTGGGCAAAAAAAGCAATACCACAATTTCAAGTTATTGGTGGAGTTATAGGAACTATAGTTTCAGCAACATTTCTTATACTTTTAGCTATAGCTAATTTTGTTATATTAAAAAATATGATAAAAACATTTAAAAGCATGAGAAATGGTACATATACTGAGGAAAGTCTTGAAAGACCTGATAAAGGTTTTATAAATCGCTCAGTAAATCATATACTTAATATTGCTAATAAGAATTGGCATATTTATATCATAGGATTTTTATTTGGTTTAGGATTCGACACAGCAACACAAATAGCTGTTCTTGCTACATCTGCAACAGCTACAGCACAAGGAATACCATGGACAGCAGTAATTGCATTTCCGATTTTATTTACGGCTGGCATGTGTCTTATGGATACGTTAGATGGTTTCTTTATGTCATCTGCATATCAATGGGTGCTTACATCACCTGTGAAAAAAATATATTACAACATAACAATTACTAGTCTTTCTATAATAGCAGCAGGAGTTATAGGGCTTATAGAAGTTGGACAAATTTTAGCTATGCAACAAGGTTGGAACAGTGGTTTTGGAGGCTGGCTACAAAATCTAGATTTTAGTAAAATGGGTCTTACTCTTGCAGGAATGTTTGTTCTGGTTTGGGCAATATCATTAATTTGTTGGAATGTATTTGATTTAGAAAATAAAATAGTTAAAAATAAAGACTTTGTTTAAAGAATACAAATTTACTTAAGTAGAAATTAAGATTGATGTAAGAAAGAAAAAAGTGCTTATCCCAAAGGTTAAGCACTTTTTTCTTGTGAATGAGTATCTGTGATATCAAAGTCTTTTTTATGCGGAAAAACAAAGTGATTTACAACAATTGCAATTATTGCACCAACAAATGTTTCTACTGATCTATGAAAAGCATAATAATAATTTGAAAAGTCGCGATTTAAAAGTAAGGTTCCAAGTAAAACAATACAAGCGATTGTTACAGCACCAGGAAGTTTTACTAATGTACAAATATATATAGTACTAGCACTAAGGATAAAAATTAGGGCTATTTTTAAGATGAAATTATTATTAATACTTAAAATTAAAGTACCAATACTTCCAAATATAGCACCAATAACTGTACCTACAAATCTATTTTTACCCATGTGTATTGAATTTTCAGAAGAATCTTGCATACAAGCAACTGATGTTATTGCAGCATAGAAAGCAGTATCAAAACTAAAAATTTCAGCAATTATTATAGAAATAACTATAGCAAGTGCTGATTTTAAATTTCTAGCACCTATTTTTGGGAATTGAGTTTTAAAATTCATTTATTGTAACCTCATTTGATTTTATAAATTTTAGACTACTTAATACTACATTATATAATTTAATTTGTCTTTAGAATGCAAATGTATACAAAGAAATTTTAATAATAAATTTAAAAATAATACATTATTTAAAGCAAATCATTCTTGTTGCAGGATAAAAACCTGCTTTTATTTGAGTTTTTAAAGAATTATGATTAAGAGCCCAACAACCAGCAATAGGTTCTTTACCAAGAGTAATAACTATATCACGAAGTGCTATTAAAATATCACTTCCATGTCCCTTGGCTCTAAACTTAGGTATAACATACATTCCTATACTAATTTTATTTTTAGCAAGTTTTCCAGGCTCAGCATGTCCAAAGCCTACAATCTCACCATTTTTGTTTTTAGCAGTATAAAAAGTTTTCTCTTCTAGCATTCTAGATAAGTTTTTTTCATAATATTTGTCACTAAGTTTATTTATTATTGCTAAGTCATCTATTTTAGATAAAGATAAAGTTGTACTTAGAGAAAGTTTATTTTCTGTGTTTCTAAGTTTTGTGAAATATCCATCTTTTTCAAAATTATTGAAACTATCCATAGCATGTGCTAAAAAATACTCATCAGCTGTTGATACAATAGCTTCACGAACGAATTCAAGTTTTCTAGCTCTAAAAAATACTTCCTCACCAAGATGTGCAAAATTTTTATCTAAGTGAAATAAGGATAAAGTATGTTTTTTATGAACTGCACAGAATCCTATATCTTTATTATTTTGAGATATTTTATAGTGATTTGATTCAAATATAATTTCTTCAAGATATGAATCTATTAAAATATTATTATCTGTAAAATAACTTGATATTTTCTCCTCTAAATCTTGAATAGTACATTTTAAAAATTTAAAATTCATAGTTTCCCCCTTAATTTAAAATAAACTCAATTTAGAAAAATTAAAATTGAATCTAAATTGAGTTTATGTTTGTATTTATATATAAATTACTTAGCGTCACTAGGAATACTAGTAGCTAAAACTTTTTGTCCATTATCAATAGCATATAAATTTTTATTGTTTAATTCAGTTGTAAACTGAGCTGCTGTAACATTCTTTCCATCAGCAGAAAGATATACAACAGGTGTTTGAGCTGAAGATGTTGTAACCTTATAAACAGGTGTTTGCCCTATAAAATAAACAGGTAAAGTACTAGATATAGAAACTGTATCTGTTGATGTAGGGAAAGCTTCTTTATATAAGCCAGTAAGTTGAGAACTTGGTATATCATAATCATCTATTTTAAATTGATTTTGATATGTTTGTATCTGCTTACTATAAGCTGCTATCTTAGCTAAAGCATCATCACTAAATCCAGCTGTATTGAGATTTTCTATAAAATCATGAGCATTTTCGTACTTACCTTCATCCATTAAATTACTTATTGTATTCATTGCATTTTCTTCAACAGTAGCAGTTGTTTGATCAGACTTAGCATTTTTTAATTTAGCTTCTAAATTTTGTAGCTGTTGTGTATCAGCAGGAGTTAAATCTTCACCAGCAATTTTTTGAGCCTCAAAGCTTGCTTCAGATAAAGATCCTTTATCTATTAAGCTAGATAGATTTTTAAGATCAGCTATAATCTGATTTTGGTTTTCTTGTTTTATAAGTTTAGTTGTAAGATTATTAACTTCATCAGTTAAATTTTTATCGTTTAATCCTTTACTTCTATCAGTAAGATTTTTAAGTTCAGTATTAGCAGCATCTAGGTTATTAGATGCGATGTCTGAATTAATCTTAGAAATAGAGCTTTGGATGTAAGCTCTGTTTTGATTATCAGAATATTTCTTATATACTATAGCTGTAGTAATTGATCCTCCAAGAACTACAAGTACAGATATAATAAGAAGTATTTTCTTTTTTGTCATTTGGAATCTCCTTTGTTTACCATTAGAATTTTCTTTTGTTTTGATAAAAATAAAAAAACTACTACTAAGTAATATAATAACATAATATTTAGTAATAGTTTTATCATTTTTTAAAATTATTATCTATTTACGAACACCAAGACTTTTAAGAATTTTGATTTGTAATCCCTTTCCAATATCTCTTCCTTGAGGAATTACAGTAACAATTCCAACATTGTTTATAAAAATTCCATGTCCACCTGTCACTCTATTTAAAGTAAAGCCATTATTAGTTGCTATTTTATTTAGTTCTTGATATTTGTAGTGAGTAAAAATTTTATTCTTTGTGGTATTTAAATCAGATTTAGTTTCTGTCATCCATGAATAAAACTCATCTATAATTGATTCATGGGCATCATGGTGTAATTTTCTATCAAAATGTTCAACAATAACGCTATTATTTGTATTAATAAAACTTTGAATATCTAAAAAATATCTATCCATCTCATCACTATATAAGTCAAAAGCTTCAGTACTTAGAGATTTGACAAGATTATTTATATAATTTTTGGTATCAATTTGTATGAATTCAAGTTGATTAATTACTGCTAAAATTTTAAGCTTTGCAGTAGCTAAAACAATTTTATTAAAATCATTGAGGTAAATATTATAAATAGAATAGATAACATCAAGTGTATTAGAATTTTCAAGAACAATTTTACCAGCGGTTAAAATTTCATTTTCCACATCAGTATATAATTTATGAATAGACTCACTTGAAACAAGTTCTAAATTGTTTTCAAATTCATCATGAGTTTTAGTAGAAAGAATCTCTTCATAACGTCTCATAATTTCATTAGATAAATCATTAAATAAATCTTTTATAATATCTTCGATAGGAGTCATAAAATCAATAAATTTCTCTGCAATTAAATTTTCAACATCTGTTTTACATTTTGAAGATAATGAAATTGCTTTATCTAAATATTTTTTTACTTCTGGTGATGAAATATATTTATTTATATTTTTATAGTCTTTTGGAATTAACTGTTTTTTATATTTAGTAGCTACCATTTTAATATACTCCTAACTTTTTTACATAAATATTATACAGATTTCTTTAGTACAAGAAGTTAAAAATCAAATAATCTTTTTAATAATTACAGTATAGTTTTACCTATCTATTAATAAATTATTTTATAAATATAAAATAACTTGAGTTTATAATAAAATTTACTAGAATACTTTAAAGTTTTAGTAAAGTATTTTAACCACATTATTTATAAAAAATAAGTGATATAATAATATTAGAATAATTTGAAATTTTCTATCAATTGTTATTTTTAATGCAGCTGATAATTTGAAAATTTATTGTAATGAAAATATAGACTAGATACACAGCGGCAGATTAATAAGTCTGTAAAAGAGTACATACATTAAAATATAGTTTAATGGAAAAATGGTATGTAAAATACCAAATAATTAAGGAAAGGTGATTAAAATGGAAGGTAAATGGAATCTTAATAAACTTTATACTGGATTTGATAGTGAAAAGTTTAAAGGTGATTATAAAAAATTAGAAGAATTTGTAGAGGGATATAAAGCATTTGCAGATAGTATTATAAATTCAGATGAAGATATAGTTAAAAGATTAGAAAGTTATGTAAAAAATGCTCAGGAATTTGCATATCTAACAAGCAATTTATTCTTATATACACAGCTTACATTAAGTGTTGACACTAAAAATGAAACAGCACTAAAAACACTTGAAAATTTACAAAAACTTGTTGCAAAAACAGCAGATACAGGAGCTAGAATTTCAAAATGGATTGGAAGTATAGAAAATCTTGAAGAAATTACACAAAAAACTGAACTTTTAAAAGACCATGAGTTCCATTTTGCTGAAATAAAAGAGAAAAGTAAGTATATTTTAAGTGATAAAGAAGAACTTATGATTGCTAAAATGCAAACAACAGGCTCAAGTGCTTTTGAAAAGTTAATGGAACTTGAAACTTCATCACTTTTAGTTGATATAGAGCTTGATGGAGAAAAAAAACAAATGCCTCTTACAATGGTAAGAAATCTTGCTTATGATAAAGATCCAGAAGTAAGAAAGACTGCTTACTTTGCAGAGCTTGAATCATATAAGAAAATAGAAAATTCAGTTGCAGCATCTCTTTGTGGAATTAAAGGGGAAGTTATAACAGTTTGTGAAGCTAGAGGATTTGAATCACCTCTTGATGATGTTTTATTAAAATCAAGAATGAGCAAAAAAACTTTAGATGCAATGATTAGTGCGATGAAGGAAAGTTTACCTGCTTTTGAAAAATATTTCAGAAGAAAAGGTGAGATGCTTGGTCATGAAAATGGATTGCCTTTCTATGATATGTTTGCACCACTTGAAGGTGGAGATAAAACTTATACATTAGAAGAAGCTAAAAAATTTGTTTTTGACAATTTTGGAACTTTTTCAGATAGACTTAAGAATTTTGCAAAGACTGCTTTTGAAGAAGAGTGGGTTGATGTTTATCCAAGAGAAGGAAAAGTCGGCGGGGCATTCTGTCAAGGAATTCATTCACTTAAAGAAAGTAGAGTAATGCTTAACTTTGGTGGTAATTTTACTGATATTACAACTATGGCCCATGAACTTGGACATGGATATCATGGAGAGTGTTTAAAAGATGAGAGCATCATAAATGCTGACTATCCAATGCCAATAGCTGAAACAGCTTCAACTTTCTGTGAAACAATAGTTAAAAAAGCTGCTATTAAAAACTCAGAAAAACAAGTTGCCTTTTCTATATTAGAAGCAGAACTTTCAGATTGCGCGCAGATAATAGTAGATATTTTAAGTAGATTCTTATTTGAGTCAGAATTATTTGAAAGAAGAAAAAATGGTTCATTATCAGCAAATGAACTTAAAGAAATAATGATAGATGCACAAAAAAATTCATATGGAAATGGTCTTGATAATGAGTATCTTCATCCATATATGTGGGCGTGTAAGCCACATTACTATAGTGCATACTTAAACTTCTATAACTTCCCATATGCATTTGGCTTATTATTTGCAAAAGGTCTTTATGCAGAATACCTAAATAGAGGAGAAGAGTTTGTAGCAGAGTATGATAAGCTTCTTGCAGTTACAGGGAAGAAAAAACTTGCAGATGTTACAAAGCTTATGAATATTGACATAGAGTCAGAAGCATTCTGGAAAAATTCTCTTAAAACAATAGAAGAGGATATAGAAGAATTTATAAAATTAAGCAAAGAAATTTAAATATAATGTATGATAATAAGTCCTAAAAAGTGTTTTTAGGGCTTATTATTTTTAAAAAATAAATTTGTATCAAATTTGAGGACTAGTCAATAGTATATACGAGTAAGTTTTTTATTTTTTAAGGAGGGAAGTATGGGTAGCTTTGTAAGAAATCTTATAGAATACCAAGGGATAGATCTTATGGATAAAGGCGAGTGTGCATTAAGTACAAAGAGCTTTAAACAAGCAACAATAGATGTTAATCTCTGTGTTCCAGAAGAAAAACCCGATATCGAACAGATAGTTAAAGTCGTAATTAAGAAAAAGGTTGTTAGGTACAAAATAGTTAAGACACCAAAAGGGGTTTCAGCTGAAGGACAAGAAATAACAGGAAATAAGCTTTTAGTTATGGGTGATATAATTTTAAAAATAAATTATGTTGCAGATGAACCAACTCAAAGTATGCATAGTTTTCATGTTACAATTCCATTTTGTGAATATGTAGTACTACCACTTGGGTTTAAAGGCTTAAGTATAGTAGCACCTGATATCTATATTGAAGACGTTTATGTAAATCAACAAGATTGTAGATGCTTATTTGGAAATGTTACATTGCTAACAGTTGCAGATTTGTGCTAAGGAGGTAGGGAGTATGTCATTTAGAAGCGATTTTTCTCCAAATCAGAGTATTCCAGAATATGCGCAGTACTTTAAAGAAGAGATTATAAACGAAATATTATCAATTCCTTGTCAAAAGCCAGACATGGAAAGACTTTTAAAAACATTAGTAGATGCTACAGTAGAAGACAAAAAACTTATTAAAACAGAAAAAGGATTATCAAATGAAGGACAAGTTTTAACAGGATACAAGCTTGTTGTAAAACTTAGAATTAAGGAAAAGGTTACTTATGTTGCAGATCATTGTACACAATCAGTTCATGCAGCTCATTTTGAAACAATAAAAAATCTTTTTATTATTGTTCCAGATCAAATTGATGGTGAAGATATTTGTAAAATTTTTAAAAAGGGAAGACTTAGTGTTACACCTTACGTTGAATGTGTAGAAAGCAGAATGCTTGATGAAAGAACAATCCATAAGTGTGTTGTTTAGAATTTATAGTACATATAAGGTTTAAGAAAAAAGATAATAGTGTATAATTATATTAATAATAAATGAGATTAAAATGATAAAGGAGTAGGAATGAAGGATTTTTTAGAATTTTTTGATGATGAGAAAATAGTGAATAAGTCATTTAATACAACTGGGATATGTATTGAAGATAAGCATTATATGGTCAATATAGATAAAAAATTAAAAGAGATAGTAAGGCTTGTTCAATATGATAAATATTTTGTGATAAGTAGACCAAGGCAGTTTGGTAAAACAACTACTCTTGGAAAGCTTGAAGAAATACTAAAAAGTAGATATAAAGTTATAAAACTAGATTTTGAGGGGATTGGATATGTATTTAATTCTGAAAAAGAGTTTTGTAATTACTTTAGTGAAGAAATTAATAATGCTCTAAAAAGCAAGAATACACTTGCAAATAGTTTATTAGAACTTAATAGAGTTATAGATAAAATTACAACAGACACTGATATAGTTTTAATAATTGATGAGGTAGATAGAATTTCTAATAATTCATTGTTTTTAGAATTTTTAGGTATGCTGAGGTCATTATTTTTATCAAGAGCAAGTGGTAAAAAATCTACATTTAAATCAGTTGTCTTAGCAGGTGTACATGATATAAAAAATTTAAAGATGAAATTTAGAGATGGAACAGACACAAGGTATAACTCTCCTTGGAATATTGCTGTGAACTTTAATGTTGATATGAGTTTTGGTACTTATGAAATAGAATCTATGATTAGAGAGTATAGGAATGCTAATAAATTAGACTTTAATACTAAAAAAATTAGTGATGCAATATATAAATTTACAAGTGGATACCCATTTTTAGTGTCAAGGGTTTGTCAAATTATTGATGAGGATATTTTGAGTAGTGATAAAAGAAATTGGAATGCTTATGATGTTCAAAGAGCAGTTAAAATTTTAATAGAAGAGAGTAATACTTTATTTGATGATCTTATTAAAAATCTTGAAAATAATAAAGAGTTATTTGAATATATTTATTCAATTTTAGTATTAGGAGTTCCTAAAGTATTTAATATAAAAAATCCTGTAATTAATCTTGGGCATATGTATGGTTATTTAATTAAAGATAATGAAGGGAGTGTTCAAGTTTCAAATCAAATTTTTAAAGAAGTTATTTATAATTACATGATTTCAAGATCTAATAATAATAGAATGTCAGGATATAATTTTAAAGCTAATTTTATTACAGAAGACAATGGACTTGATATGGAAAAAGTATTATTAAAATTCCAACAGTTCATGAAAGAAAATTACAGTACAAGGGATAAAGAATTTTTAGAAAGACATGGAGTTTTACTATTTTTAGCATTCATAAAGCCTATAATAAACGGTGTGGGATTTGATTATAAAGAAGTTCAAATATCCGAGGAAAGAAGGTTAGATATAGTAATATCATATAATCATCATAAATATATTATTGAAACAAAAATTTGGCATGGAGAAATTGCTCATCAAAATGGTTTAAAACAGCTAAGCAACTATTTAGATATAGAAAATTTAACAGAAGGTTATCTTTTAATATTTAATTTTAATAAGACCAAAGAATACAAACATAGTGAGTATAACATAGATACTAAAACTATATTTGAAGTTTTAGTGTAATAGAGAATAAGACCAGACTAAGATAGCAATATCTTAGTCTAGT
>JBOGAY010000317.1:0-5748 GCA_051655925.1 Sarcina sp.
CTTTACTTCTCTTTGAACTTATAAGAGCTACTCCCATAAAATATTCATCCCATGATATATATCCTGTTCTTTTCATAATTTATAACTCCTTAATGACCTTTTTAATATATTGTAAACTAATATATTAAAAGAATAAATATAAATTAGTTTACAATAATTTCTCTAAAACTTACTTTCAAAATAAGATGTGTTGATTTATTTAAAATTTTTAATATTTTAATAATATGTTTCTAAAAGATACAAACCTTTAGCTAAAGCTCTTTCTCCAGCTAAATTTCTATCTTTTAATTCTAATATTCTTATAATATCTTCAATTTGTTTATTAGAGTCTTCACCAAATTGAACCAAAGTTCCTACTATTATTCGTACCATATTCAGTAAAAAACTTTCTCCTGTTACTTGAATAATAATATTATGATTTTCTTTATATATTTTTATATCATTTATTGTCCTCACTGTATTTTTATTTTTTGATTTATTTGTAAAAGCTTTAAAATCATGTGTACCGATTAAATATTTACTAACATCTATCATTTTTTGAATATCTAATTTTCGGTTTATATGCCAAGCATATTTTTTTTGAAAAACATCTCCATACAAAGAATTATCAATTTTGTAAATATAACTTTTACTTTTAGCGTTATATCTTGCATGAAATCTATCATTCACTTTTTGTATGTCTTTAATTACAATATCTTCCGGAAGATATTCTTTAAAATATTTTTTTAATTTTTCAACTTCAATATCACTCGCTTTAAAATTAGCTGTATATGTAATTGCATGAACTCCTGAGTCAGTTCTACTGCATCCAATAGTTTGTATTTCTTCATCAAATAATTTCTTTAATATAGTTTCTATTTTTCCTTGTATAGTTTGAACACCTGTTTTTTGTTTTTGCCACCCTAGATATCTTGTTCCATCAAATTGTATTAATATTTTATAATTCATAAATTTTCTCCTGTAAAAAAAATAAGAAACTATCATATTTAAGATAGTTTCTTATTAATTATATTATTTTGTAGCGTAATTATCAAAATATCCTTGAATTAATATAATAGGAGTTCCTTTATCACCACTACCACTCATTAAATCACATAAACTTCCAAGTAAATCTGTAATTTGTCTTGGTGTTGTTCCTAATGCATCATTACCAATTTCGCTTTGTGCTTTTTTAGTATTGATTTTTTCGATAATTTGCTCTTCTCTTGAAATACCTTCTACTAAAGTATTGTCTGCAATATATTTTATTTTAATTTCATTAGGTGTTCCAACTAACCCAGCTGTAAATCCTGGTGAAACTACCGGATCTGCAAGTTCCCAAATTTTACCTACTGGATCTTTGAATGCTCCATCACCATATACCATAACTTCTATATTTTTACTTGTTTTTTCTTTTAAGATACCTTGAATATCATAAACTAACTCTTTAGAATCTCTTGGGAATAATTTTATTGAATCATCAGTTGCCATATTTGATCCTAATAACCCATAATCAGCATTGTATCCGCTACCATTAACTGATCCATTTGCTATTCCATCTAATGTTAGTACTTTTTTTGCTCCAGCTTTTTCTAGTATTTTCTTTGTTCTAAATCTTTCATGTATATTACATACAATTGCCTCATCAGTATATTTAAGTACAACTCTTGGATCATTTGTAAAGAACACCTCTACCATATCTTCTCCAATAACTTCTTTGTACATTGTAACGTAATCTATTTTTGTAAATGGATGAATTACTTCTTCCCCAAATATTCTTCTATAATCTGCTTCTGTTAAGTGATCTGTGTAAGGATTAACTCCTGCATCATCCATAACATCTAAATTCATTAAATGATTTCCAACTTCATCTGATGGATAATTTAAGAATAATTTTATTTTCTTTCCTGTTAAAGAAATAGCTTTTAGTATAGGTGCAAATCTATTTCTACTTAATATTGGGAATACAACCGCTATACTATCTCCATCAAATTTATTATTAATGTCTTGAGCGATATCTGTTAGCTTAATATAGTTACCTTGTGATCTTGCAACTAATGACTCAGTTACACCAATAACGTCTCCATCTCTTAATACTATATTATCATTTTCAACTGCTTTTAAAAGTGAGTCAACTACAATCTCTTTAAGATTATCTCCTTCTTTAACGATAGGTGCTCTTACTCCGATTGCTACTGTTCCAATTGTTCTCATCTATAATTCCCCCTCAGTTTTAAACTGAATTTTATTTTAACACTATTATTCGTGTTTATCTTGTTTACATTTAGAATTATATCTTAAAAATAATTTAATTTCAACTTTTTTTCTTTCTAATTATTATTTTCTTTCTAAAAAGCATATATTAATAAACTTCAAAATATATATCGTACGTATTTTTATATATATGATTAATATTAAATATTATTTCTAAATTTCAAAAAAATATTCATTATTTAATTAAAAAATCGCCGAAAAATTCCGGTCTATGAAATGATGGTTTATGATAATCTATTTTAAAATAACTTCCATAATGAGCTTCTTTTGTTTTATCACCACATTTATAAAAATTGCACTTTAAATTTTCAAAAGTATCTTTTGAGAATTTCGGATAATATTTCTTTATTAATTTAAATGGAATTAAATACTCAACACACCATGGTTGAAAATTATTAAATTTACTCGCATTATTTTCATTAACATCAACTTTTATCTCTAACATATCAATGTCTTCTTGTGTTAAAAAATCTCTATCTATTCCATTGGGTCCAATTTGACCTAAAACTGTTCCTATTGCATTTATCTCCAAATTTATATAATCGTTACTATTTTTTGAATCTGGATTAAAGAAAAATTCAACACAACTATCTTGATAAACTTTTGTTTGACTTTCCTTTTTATCAATAACTAATTCCTCTTCAGTTGCTATAAATTTCACTTTTATTCCTTCATTTGTAATTGCTAACTTAAAACTTACTTTAGGCATATATCCTGTTTTATCCCAAGAATAATTTTTAATTTTATTTTCTTTTAATTCCTCCCATATTAATTTATCTTTTTTTATTTTTTTTATTACATTCATAAAATATTACCTCCAAAATTTATTATTCATTTAAATTATACTAGAAAAAAACATATAACAAAACTTTACAATTAATTAAAAAAGCTAAAAATATTATGTCACTATTTAAAAACAAATTCATAATATATATTATCTATAAGAAATCTAAGGAATTTAAAAGGAGTCATAATATGTATTGCAATAGCTGTGATAAAAGTAAGAATAATTTTAAAAAAAATAATGGGAATATAAATTCAGATTCAAAAAATAATTGCTCATCAACAAAAGATAAATATATGAAATGCGATAATTACTTTAACACATCAAAAGAGGATAGAGTAAATAATCACTATGTAAGAAATAATCATTATAACAACACAAATCATCATTATGTAAAAGATTTTTATTATGTGAATGATTTTTATTACAATAAAGATATTTATTATTATGATAGGGAAATAACAGAAAAAAGCTTTGATTGTGGTTCTGAAACAATTGTAGATCCAAATTGTGGATGTTCAAAACCTGTTCCATGTCATTGTGAATGCAACTATGAGGAATGTTCAAAGGAAGATTTTTTCAACTCATTTAAATGCAAAGGCAAATGTGATTGCGACTGTGAATGCTAATTAATTAGTTCCTTAAATTAATCTTACTAAAAAAAGGTATGTTTAAACATACCTTTTTTTAGATTTATTATTATTATTATTCATTTAGAAATGCGTTAATTAAATCTTGAATATAATCATCTAGTTCTATACCTAATCGAGTCGTTACTTTTTCTTTTACAAGTTCTAAATCCTTTGAATCTTTAATTATTTTAGCAACAGAAATTATTTTATTAGAATATTCTAAAAATTCATTGAAATTATAAATTCCACTATGAGCTGGTATATAATAATCTGCTTCATAACATTGCAATTCTTTTAATAAAGGTACCATTAATTCATTTGTATAACAAAGCTTTTTATAATTTTTATTTGAATATAGAGCATCACCTAAAAATACAGTTTTTGCACTTGGGATATGGACTATTGAACAATCTCTAGTATGATCACTAGGAATTCTTTCTAATTCAACAATTATATTTCCTAAATCAATTTTTAAAAATTCATCATAAATAATATCTGCATTAAAAGATTTATTATCTATGTAAGATTTTGTTTTTAATTTCTCATTTGTCATACCATTTACTACATTTATTAAATTCGTTCCCACAGCACCTAACATGTGATTTTCATGTGAATGTGTTAATACTAAATATTTTAATGCTGGGATGTCCATTTTTTCAACAAAGCTTTTAAACTCCTTAAAATGCTCTTTAGATGCACCACCATCTATCATTAAACTTGAATTATCTCCAATAACTAGTCCTAATACTGGTTTTTCACTTCCTTCATAATCCATATAATAGACTCTTTCCGTAATTTTTTTTAGCATTTTCATACCCCTTTCTAAATACAACAAGAATAAAATATCATTACTTATTATTCTACAATATAAAAGTATTTTTGGTAAGATATTTTATTTATTAAATCTATAAAAACTACATTAGCTTTTTCATACGTTTTTTACTGAAATATAAGTATAAAAAATACTTATAAAAAAAGAGAGGTATTAAGCCTCTCCTGTTATTAAATTATTTAATTATATTTATCCAAAGATGAGAAACAATCTTTCATACTAATATAGTTTTTATATTACTTACCTATATCATTTCTATTATATTTGTTTTTAAAAGTAACTTTTTTAGAATTTGCGTATGCTTTTTCAATCGCTTCTTCTAATGTCTGAGCTAGTGCCACTACAGATAATACCCTTCCACTACTTGTATACAAAACTCCTTTTTGTTCTTTAACACCCGCAAAATATAAATTATTTATTATACTTTTTTCAAATTTAATTTCAAATCCAGTGCTAAAATCACTTGGATATCCTCCTGAGGCTAATACAATGTTACAGCAAAACTGATCTTTCCACTTCAAATCAAATTCATTAAGTTTTTTACTAAAAGCTGCATTTATTAATTCAACAAAATCTGAATCCATAAGTTCTAATATAGATTGAGTTTCAGGATCTCCCATCCTTACATTATATTCTAATAAATAAGTTCCTTTCTTTGTTATCATCAATCCAAAGAAGATAATACCTGTAAAATCAAACTTCTCTTCTTTTATACCTATTAAAGTTGGTTTCATAATATCTTCTTCAAATTGCTTTTGGACTATCTCTGTAACATATGGATTAGGTGCTATAACTCCCATTCCACCAGTATTAGGACCACTTCCCCCATCATATATTTGTTTATGATCTTTAGCACTTATAAAAGGTAAGATTATTTCACCATCTGTAATTGATAAAATAGAAGCTTCAACACCATCCAAAAATTCTTCTACAACTATCTTGCTTCCAGCTCCTTTAAAAATATCTTCTATCATAATTTCTTGAATAGCAATATTTGCATCATTTAGTGTTTCACAAATGTAAACTCCTTTTCCAGCAGCTAATCCATCAGCTTTTATAACTAAAGGATACTCTTGCGCTTTAAGATAGTTTAATGCTAAATTAGCATCATAGAAAACTTCATACTTAGCTGTTTTAATACCATATTTTTTCATAAAATCTTTCGAAAAACTTTTGCTTCCCTCTAACATTGCACCTGCCTTAGTTGGTCCAAATATTTTAAGATTATGACTTTTAAACTCATCTAC
>JBOGAY010000318.1:0-19555 GCA_051655925.1 Sarcina sp.
GCTCCAAATTCTAACTCTCCTGGAAACGTAACACCCTTTTTTAAATCATTAATATTTCCTATTGCCTTAATCTCAATCGGTTTTAAACTTGATATCCTTCCTTCCTCACCAATCCATATAAAGTCACTTGCATTTTTAATTCCAGTTTGTTGTGTTACCCTATAATCATTTATAGAGATTGCTTCTGCTCCTGAAAATTTCAAAAGATTGATCAGATGTGTAACCTCGTGTTCATTAATTAAATTAGGATTTTGGCCTATTACAAGTGGTGATTTTAATGTTAAGGTTATCTTTATTCCTTCTCCTATAACTTCATCTTGACCTAAAATCATTCTAGTTTTATCTAAACTTTCCTTAGTTGTTTTATCTAACTCACCTTTAATGACTGCATTCTTTTCTATTTGATCAAGCTTTTTAGCAAGCTCTGTATTTTTTTTCATAAAATCTTCTTTTTCTTTTTTCAATCTATCAATTTCAATCATAACCTCTTCTTTATCTTGCAAACTTAAATTACTACTATTTTTTGCCTCAATACTTTTCAATTGATATACAACCATAAAGCCTAATATTGCACACATTATTGCAATTGGCATTTGTGATGAAATCTTCTTCATAAGCTCCCCCTCTCTTAGAAAAACAATTTACTACATTTAAAATATTTATTATAAATCTGTATTTATTTCGCTGTTTTTTTGTTCTTGTAACTCTTCTAGATTATTAGTTTTACTTGCATCCTTGTTCTGATTATCTTCAGTCAAAGTTACTACATCACTTTGTATATTAGTCTCTGTTTCATTTTTTGTATTTTCACTTATTACCTTTTCCTCTTCAATAGATTCATTTCCCTTAATTGAATCTTGATCACTTTTATTATTCTTCTTTTCACTACTAATTTTTTCTTTAGGTTCATCTATTTTTTCTTCAATACTTTCCTTTATAACTGGCTGACTTGGTACACTTATATCAATGTATCCAGCTTTAAATTTAATTGCTTTAGAATTTAATATATCCATAGCTTGCTTATATTTTTCATCTAAATTACTTACTTCTCCAAGTATAATCTCTATTTTATCTTTATATATACTAACATCTCCTATATCTGTTAAATCAACTAAAGTAAATATACTTTCTTTATTTTTATCAATTAAATTTTGAGCAATCTCAATAGCTATTTCTGCTAACTTCTCATTCATAGTAATTCTTTCGCCAATTTTTTTTGACTCAATTTTAATTCCCTTTAATTCAACTAATGCTAAGTCTTTATCATCTTTAACTATATCCATTATGTATAATCCATTATTTAATATATATATATCTTCCTCAAATTTTATCTTGTAAAACATTTTTCTCTCTGTTATTTTAATTAAAATTTGATTAGGTAATTTTCTAGATACTTCTGCTGTATGTATATATGGATTTTTTAAAACTTCATTTTCTATTTCGTTTGTATCTAATAAAAATATATTTTTCCCATTTGTTATTTTTTTATTTAACACCCCTTCTTTTTTTACCATCTTATTTCCTACCACAGTAAAATCTTTAATTGCAAACATTTGTGCTTTAAATAAAAAAACTATACTTGCTACTAAACAAGCTAAGCTCATAAAAAATATTTTTTTCCTTTTTTTAAGTTTATCCTTTTTTTTAAAATAAGCATCTACTCGTTCACTTAATTTTCTACTTTTTAATTTTCTCATGTGCATCCCCTCAATGTAACATAATTAACTATAAATAAATGATATCACTTAAAATTGCACTTTTCATTACTTTTTTGTGAAATTTTGTTATATTTAATAAATATAATGAGATAAAAAAAATAAATCATCAATAAAATATCTTTTTATAAATAAAAAACGCATTAAGATAAATAATATATTTAATCTTAATGCGTCAAATTTTTAAATTCTTTTTTCACATTGACGAGAGATATTAAGTAACACTCCCATTGCAAATAAATTGATCATAAGCGCTGTTCCACCATAACTAATAAATGGTAATGGTACACCTGTTACAGGCATTGAACCTGTTACAACCGCTATATTAATAATTGCTTGTATTGCAATTATACATGTAATTCCAAGTGCTAAAAGAGTTCCATAGACATCTTTAGCTGTAATAGATATAACTATTCCTCTATATATAAAAACTAAAAATAAAGCTATTACAAATATACAACCTATTAAACCTAGTTCTTCACCTATTATAGAAAAAATAAAATCATTATGTGGTTCTGGCATATACATAGTTTTTTGTCTTGATTCACCAAGCCCAAGACCTGTTATTCCACCTGAACCAAGTGCATAAAAAGATTGAATAACTTGATATCCTTTCCCAGCTGCATCTTTCCACGGATCTCTAAAATTCATAATTCTAGCAATTCTAAATGGTTCAACTGCTATCATTCCTGCACCAGCTATAGCCGCTGTTCCTAAAAGTCCCCATATATGTTTCCATCTAGCGCCTGCAGCAAATATCAATATAAGCCCTGTAGCTCCTGTTACAACTGCTATACTCATACTTTTTTGAGCAAATATAAGTCCTGCAAAGAGTCCAACTATCGCTAATGATGGTAATATTCCACTTTTAAAACTTTTAATCTTCACACCTAAACTAGATAGCTTTACCGCAAGTATTAATACAACGACATATTTAACAAGCTCTGATGGTTGGAATGTAATTCCAAATATCTTAATCCATCTTGTTGCCCCATAAGCTGAATGTGTTAACCCTGGAATTTTTGCTATAGTAATACCTAAAAGCACTATTGATAATACACTAAGAAATATTAATAATTTCCAATTTTTATATTTTTTATAATCAACTCTTGAAAGTAAATACATTCCAATTAACCCAAGCACTCCAAAAATCGCTTGTCTTGAAAAAAAATACATACTATTATCTTCACTTATGATAGCTTTATAAAAACTTGCACTATAAACCATCATTACTCCAAAAAAAAGTAGAATGATAATAGTTAAACATAATGTGTAATCAAAATTATCATACTTATCTTTTTTGAATAACCCCTTAAAAAATTTCATTAATTCTCCTCCCTAAATATACCTTTTCACCATTTAAGTTATATTGATAAGAATCCTATAAAGCAAAGAAGTACAGTTATGATTGAAAATACAGAAACTATCTTTGTTTCACTCCAACCATTATGTTCAACATGATGATGTATAGGTGCCATTTTGAATATTCTTTTCTTTCTAAGCTTATATGAACCAACTTGTAAAATAACAGATACTGTTTCTAATACATAAATTCCACCTATTATAGCAAGTAAAATAGGCATTTTTAATAATAACGCTACTGTTGCTACAGCTCCTCCTAATGCTAAAGATCCAGTATCTCCCATGAATACCCTAGCTGGAAATGCATTAAACTTAAGGAACCCTAAAAGAGCACCTGCAAGTGCAACACAGAATATTGCAAGACTCATATGTCCTGTATTATAGCTCACTATTGCTAAAAATGTTGCGACTAAAACTGTAATTGATGTCGCAAGTCCATCTAGTCCATCAGTTAAATTAACAGCATTACTTGCACCTGCAAAATATAAAATAACTAAAGGAATATAGAACCATCCAAGATTTAAATCAAAACTTGTAAATGGTATATCAATTGTAGTTCCTACTGTTTTTTGTGCATAAAATGCTAATGCTCCTGAAACAATAAGTAAAAGTATCATTTTTTGCCATGCTCTAAGACCTAAATTATTTTTATGAATAATTTTAAGCATATCATCCAAGAATCCTACTATACCAAACCCTATAAATGCAGCTACAACTGCAAATATTTCTGTCATATTTTTAGAATCAAATGCAAATCCAACTCCAAGAGTTATAACACTTGCTGATATAATGAAAATTATTCCACCCATTGTAGGTGTTCCTGCTTTCTTTAAATGGCTTTGTGGACCATCTTCTCTTATATTTTGTCCAAATTTAAATTTGTGTAATATCGGAATAAATATTGGACCTATTATAACTGAAACTATAAATCCAAGTATAAGTGCCGTTAGTATCTTTCCGTCTATTAAATTACTAATCATTCCCATGCTTTTTTCTACTACCTAACGTATTAGGTAGCTTCACCTCCTAATATGTTCTTTAATTAAATTAATGCTTTTGTTATCTCTTCAAATTTCAGCCCTCTTGAAGCCTTAACTAATACTATATCATTTTTTTCTATATAATTCTTTAATTCTTCTATTAAAGTTTGTTTATTTTCATATAAATTACACTCTTTTCCAAAACCTGCTTTTATAAACTCTGCAAATTCACCAAAAACAAAAAGTTTTTCAATTCCTTTTTCTTTTGCATATTCACCAATTTCTTTATGAGCATTTTCTGACTCAGTTCCAAGTTCTCTCATTGTTCCAAGAACCGCAATTTTTCTCTTTCCCTTTAATGACATAAGTACATCTATTGCTGACTTAACTGAATCAGGGCTTGAATTATAACAATCATCTAAAACTTTAAATCCATTACCTTCTTTTAAATCAAGTCTCATTGATGTAACCTCTATGTTTGATATTCCTTTTTGCATATCTTCAGTCGCAACTTCAAGTTCTTTACCAACACAGTAAGCTAACATAAAGTTTCCTACATTATGCTTTCCTGGCATTGGTAAATTAAATTCAAATTTCATATCACCATCAATAATATCAAATGTTGAACTTAATTTATCAAATTTTATGTTCTCTGCCTTAGGATTAAGGTTTGCTCCTACTCCTGTTCTAACTAACTTATAAGTATCTGTTTTTACATTTTTTAGCATATCATCATCAGCATTAATTATAAGCGTATTTTCTTTTGTAAAGAAATCTACTATTTCCATTTTAGCTTTTAATATATTCTCTCTAGTTTTTAAGTTTTCTATATGAGATAACCCAACATTAGTTATAACAGCAATCTCTGGTCTAGCTATTTGTGCAAGGAAGTTTATTTCCTTTAAGTCACTCATTCCCATTTCAAGTATTGCTATATCGTATGTGCTATCAAGTTCTAAAATCATTAATGGAAGCCCTATATGATTATTAAAGTTTCCCTTTGTTTTAAACACTTTATACTTAGCACTCAAAACAGCTGACATTATGTCCTTTGTTGATGTTTTACCAGTTGAACCAGTAACTCCTACCACTTTTATTCCAAGTTTGTTTCTATAAAAGCTAGCCAAAGCTGCAAGCGCCATTTCTCCATTTTCTACTTTGATAACACCTACATTTTCCTCTATAGTTTCTATATCAAAAAGAACATTTTCTACTAATACAAGTGCTGCACCTTTATCTATAGCATCTTTTGCATAAGTATTCGCATCAAAATTGGCACCTTTTAAGGCTATAAATATGCTTCCTTTTTCTATCTTTCTAGTATCTGTTGAGACTTTTTTTCCTAAATATTCTTTAGGTCTTTTTACTTCTTCTCCATTAACAGCTTTTAAAATTTCATCAAAGTTTAACTCTAACATATTGGACTCTCCCTTATTTATCTAGTATTTCATAGACTACTTTTCTTTCGTCAAAATCAATTGTTTTATCTTTTAAGATTTGATATGTTTCATGCCCTTTACCTGCTATAACAATAACATCACCTTCTTTAGCAATATTCATTGCCCTTTCAATAGCATTATATCTACTTTCTATAACTTCAAAGTTTTTATTATCAAGAGGTCTTATAATATCTTCTATAATACTCATCGGTTCTTCTGTTCTTGGATTATCTGAAGTTATTATAGCTATATCTGACATATCACAAGCTATTTTACCCATTTGTGGTCTTTTAACTTTATCTCTATCTCCACCACAACCTACAACAGTTATAATTCTTGCTTTTGCAAATCCTTTAACTGTTGAAAGAATATTTTCAAGCCCATCTGGTGTATGTGCATAATCTATTATTATGTTATAACCAAGATTTCTTTCCTTTGCAACCATTTCACATCTACCTGGAATAACAATATTGCTAATACCTTCTTTTATAGCTTCTACATCAATGTTTAATGCATACGCCATAAGAATAGTACCTATTGCATTGTGTATATTGTACTCTCCTGGAATATTTATCGTGAAATCATAAGTTTTATCATTTAGTCTTAATTTAAATTCTGAACCATTTTCGCTCATTTTAATCTCTGTAGCTTTAAATTCTGAATCTTTCTTTATTGAAAAAGTCATTTTTTTAGTAATTAACTTATCTACATCTTTTGAAACTTGCATTCCATACTCATCATCTAAATTAATAACTGATACTTTTGATCTTTCAAATAATTTGAACTTAGCATTATAGTAATTCTCAAATGTTTTATGAAAATCTAAATGATCTCTTGTTAAATTTGTAAATATACCAACTTCAAACTCTAAACCATAAACTCTATCAAGATCTAGTGAATGAGAAGAAACTTCCATGATACAATAATCTGCTCCCTCATTAACCATTTGATTAAATAGTTCATGTAGCTCATATGATTCTGGAGTTGTTCTTTCCGTTTCAATTTTTTTATTTCCAATGTAATTTGCTATTGTTCCTATAAGTCCAACTTTATATCCGGCTTTTTCTAAAATAGCTTTCATAATAAACGCTGAAGTTGTTTTACCATTTGTACCTGTAACTCCTAAAAGTTTAATTTTATCTTTTGGATTTCCAAAATAATTAGATGATACTATAGCAAGTGCCTTTCTTGTATCCTCTACTTTAATTACAGTTACTCCATCAATAACAATATCATCAGAAACTATTATTGCAACCGCTCCTCTTTTTTTAGCATCCTCAACAAAGCTATGTCCATCAACTTTAAACCCTTTAATGCAAACAAATAAATCTCCATCATTAATTCTTCTATTATCATAGCGTACATTGTCTATGATTATGTTATCATCACCTTGTATTACTTTATAATCTAAATTTTTTAATAATTCTTTTAAAAGCATGTCTTCACTCCTTAATTATTATGCTTAAGCTTTTAATTTAATTCGTAAAAATTAGCATGTGTTCCCACATGCTAATTGAATAATCAAACTAATCTGCGGTTAGTGTAAATGTGATAGTTTCACCTTTTCTAACTACGTCACCTTCTTTATGACTTTGCTGTGCTACAGTTCCTTCTCCTTCAAATACGCCTACAAGCCCTATTTTTTCTAAAAGGCTCATAACCATTTCTTTTGAATATCCTTTAAAACCTGGAACTATAACATCTTTATTATAATTAGAACTGCCACCTGTGTAAAGTTTTATCTCTGTACCATCAGCAACCATATATCCTGCTTTAGGCAACATATCTCTTATATATTCATCTTCGCCCTCTACTTTATATTTTAAACCTGCTTCTTGCAATATCTTTTTAGCTTCACTTACTTTCAATCCTCTAACCTCAGGAATTATTATATCACATTCCCCTTCTTTAGAAGCATTAAAATATGAAGGTTTTAAATAATTAAAAATATCTTCATAAACCATTTTAGCAACTGGTGTAGCTATAACACCACCATAATATGCTCCATCTTTTGGATTATCTATTGAAACAAACAAAGTAATTTTTGCATCACTAGTTGGAACCATTGATATAAATGAAGATACATAACCTCCACCATATCCACCACCTTCTTTAACTTTTTGTGCAGTTCCTGTTTTTCCACCGATTTGATATCCTTCTATACGTGAATTTTTAGCCCCACCTTCAATAACCACACTTTCTAATATACTGCAAAATTCTTTAGATGTTTCCTCACTTATAACATTTTCTATTACTTTAGGTTCAAACTCACTATCTACATGTTTTTTCCCTTGATTATCAACATATGAAACTTCTTTCATTACATGAGGTTGAATTAAATTTCCACCATTTGCAATTGCATTAAAAGCTGTCATAAATTGAATCATATTTACTGTGTTAGTTTGTCCAAAAGAAATTGTTGCAAGATCTGTATCTGTTATCTTGTCAGACTTTTTGATTATACCAGATGCCTCTCCCGGTAAATCAATACCTGATTTAGTTCCAAAACCATATTTCTTTATATAAGCTGTTAATTTTTCAGCACCAAGCCTTTGACCAAGCTCCATAAATCCTGGGTTACAAGAATTTTGTACAATTCCCGCAAATGTTAATTCCCCATGTCCTGTTCTTTTCCAACATCTAATATTTCTATCTCCAACTTTGACACTTCCACTACACTTAAATATCTCACCTTCTTTTATAAGACCTTCTTCCATAGCTGCCGTTGCTGTTACAATTTTAAATATTGAACCTGGCTCAAAAGTATCTGATACTGCTCTATTTCTCCACATTTTTTGAACTTTATCTGCCTCTGTTTCTCCCTTAAAGTCTTCATATCCTTCATAAGGATCATTTAAATCATACCCCGGGGAGTTAACTAATCCTAAAATTTCAGCATTTCTTGGATCCATAGCAATTATACTAACAGCATCTGCATTAGTTTTTTCTTTTGTTATATTTGCTGCTTTTTCTAAAAATTCTTGTATTTGCAAATCTATTGTTAAAACAACATCTTTTCCATCAATCGGTGGAATAAATCTTGAAATTGTATCTGTTATATCATATCCATCCTTGGCGATTTCAGTAATTCTCACACCTGGCTTTCCAGCTAATACACTATCATACATAAGCTCAACACCTGTAAGACCCTTGCCATCTGAATTTGTTGTTCCAATCACATGAGATAATAACTCATCATTAGGATAATACCTAACTGTATCTGCTGAAACCATAATTCCCGATATATCTAAAGCTTTCACCGAATCAGCCTTTTCTTTCTCCACACGCCTTGCTAATATAGAGCTCTGTGCTGGTGCACCTGATGGGAGTCTATAATTAAGTTGTTTTAATACTTTTTCTTCTTCCATTTCTAAAGCTTTTGATAAATCTTTCGCAAGTTTTTCATTCGTTGTATTATGTTCTTTATTATATTTTGCAACAGTCTTTAAATCTATATCTACTCTATAAACATTTCCACTTACTGCAATTTCCTTTCCGTTTCTATCTAATATTTTACCTCTTTTAGCAGATATTTTTACATCACTAGTCCATTGTTCAACAGCCATTTTTGAATATTCTTCATTTTTAAAAATCATTATATAGCTAACTCTAAACAACAAGAAAAACAATATCAAACAAAGAAAAGATGTCCCCACAATAATTCTTCTTTTTATAGTTGCTTTATCATTAAAATTCCTCTTCATAATTAACCTCCAACATCAAAATAAGGATGCATCTCAATTGGATACATCCTTAAATAATATGTTAATTACTTAAATTAAATTACTTATAATATTATTTTTTTATTCAAACATAACTTTTATAGTGTCTTTACTTTTTATAATTTCACCTGCTTCTACATTTTGTCTTATAACTTTCCCTGTATTTTTATCAAACTTTAAATCTAACCCTATTTTTTTCATAACATCCTGTGCCATATCAATTGTATAACCAGTCAAATCAGGAACAATTGTTTTATTCCCAATAGAACTCCCCTTTGTAAGTTCTATTGTTACAATAGAATCTTTCTTTACTAAACTTCCTGGTAAAATATCCATTTCCTTTACATTTATTCCTTCACCAACAAATTTAACTTTAATTCCATCTTTTTCTATAATTTTTTTAGCTTCTTCTTTATTCATCCCTCTAACTTCTGGCATTAATACTGATGTATCTAATATTGATTCAAAATTCAATTCTTCTATTGTTTTATATCCATTAATATCCTCTAATATTTCTTTTACCAACGGTCCTGCCATAGCACTCCCTGAAGCAGTTCCATTTTGCGGTTTATTGATAGTAACAAGAATACTTATTTTAGGATTATCAGCTGGTGCCATAGCTATAAATGAAGCTATTCTTCCTGCTCCATATCCACCATTATTAGCATCTACCATCTGTGCTGTTCCTGTTTTCCCTCCAACTTTGAATCCTTCTATATAAGCAGTTGACCCTGTTCCATTCTTTACAACACTTTCTAAAGCTTCTCTTAACATCTTTGATGTTTTTTCACTTATAACTTGTTTTTTTTCAACATCATAAGTGTCGTTTATTACAATAGCTCCTTCTTTTGTTGTACTAACAATATCTTTCATTAAATGAGGAGTCATTAAATATCCACCATTAATTGTTGCATTAAACCCTGTTAAAAGTTGAATCATACTAACTGCATTAGTTTGTCCAAATGAAATTGTTGCAAGATCAACATCACTCATTGTATCAGGTTTTTTTACAATTCCTAAACTTTCTCCTGATATATCTATACCTGTTTCTTTTCCAAAACCAAAAGAAGTTATATATTCATAAAGCTTTTCTTTTCCAAGTTTATTTCCTAGTTCCATTAACCCAACATTGCAAGAATTTTCAATTATTTCTGTAAATGTTTGAGGTCCATGGCCTGCATGATACCAACAATTAATTCGTCTATCATCAATTTTTTTATATCCATTACAATAATAAGTTTCACCCTTATTTGCTAACCCTTCTTCTACCGCTGCAGCTGCTGTAATTATTTTAAATGTAGAACCTGGTTCGTATAAATCTGATACTATTTTATTTCTCCACATTCTTTGTATTTTATCTGACTCTGTTTTACCAGCAAATTTTTCAAAACCATCATTAGGTTTATTAGGATTATAATCAGGATTCGTTGCAAGTGCTAATATTTCATTATTATTAGGATCCATTATTAATATACTAACCGATTCTGCATCGTGTTCTTTTAATGCTTTTTCTGCTGCCTTTTCTGAAATATATTGAATTTTTTCATCTATAGTTAATACTAAATCTTTTCCATGAATTGGTGGTGTAAATGTTGCAAGTTCTAATGGCAATTCATTCTTTTCGTGATTATCAACCTCTGCAATCCTAACCCCTGGTATTCCTGATAAAATCGAATCATAATAAAGTTCTATACCATTTAAACCTTTTCCATCTTGATTTACATTTCCTAAAATATATGAAGAAAATTCTTCATTAGGATAATATCTTTTAGTATCTGAACTAACTAAAAATCCATAATAACCTAAATTTTTAATAGCGTCTGCTTGCTCTTTACTAACACGCCTAGCAAAAATAGCACTAGTAGCTAATGCTCCTGATTCTAATTTCGAATTTATTTTCCCACTCAAAATTTCTTCATCAATATCAAGAATTTGATTTAGTTCTTTTGTTAAAATATTTTCTTGAGTAATTAAATCAACTCCATTTTTTTGAGCTTTTTTCTCTATAGTATTTCTAAGTGTTATAAGATCAGCGTCTATTCTATATACATCTCCACTAACGGCTAACTGTTTACCATTTCTATCTAAAATCCGCCCTCTTTTAGCATCTATCTGTATTTCATTAACTATTTGTTCATCTGCCATTTTTTTATATTCACTTGCCTTAAACACCATTCTATAAACTAAAACAATAGTAATACCTAAAAAACTTACTCCAAAAAGAATTAAAAGCACCATAGTTCTCTCTTTTATACTTATCAAAAGTTCTTTAGGAATTTTTGATTTTCCTTTTCTTTTATTACCCAACACAATTTTTCCCCCTAAAAATTTTAATTAATAAAATTTAAGGATGTACTTACTTAAAGTACATCCTTTTTTCTCTATTATGGAACTATATTTACTACGTCTTCTTTACTTGGATAAATCATACCATTCTCAATTGCTATCTTCTCAATTTTCTCTAAAGATAAGCCTTCAGATATTTTTATATTTAAATCCTCATTATTTTCTGATAAAACTTTCATTTCGCTATTAATATTTTTAATATCAGACTGTAAACCAAATATTGTATTATATCTCATGAGAACTATAACGCCTAATATTGCTACCCCAACAGTATAAGTTAATATTCTTCTCATCATCATATTATTAGCTTTTTGTATTTTTTCCTTTTGACGTCTTAAATATTTTTCCTCTAATTTTTTTCTTTCGTGTTGTGATTGTTTTTTCTTTGGTTCAAGTGTTCGTCTTTGTATATCATGATTTAAATTCTCTATACCCATCTCACTTAACCACCTTATTTTAATAACGTATTATAACTTTTCTAAAACTCTTAACTTAGCACTTCTACTTCTTGGATTATATTCTAGTTCTTCTTTAGAAGCTTCAATTGGCTTTCTTGTTATTATTTTTACTACCGGCTCATTATTACATACACATACTGGGAATCCACTTGGACAAGTACATGGATTTGTTAAATCCTTATATGCTTTTTTTACAATTCTATCTTCTAATGAGTGGAATGTAATTATAGCCATTCTACCACCTTTATTAAGTTTACTTACTCCATCGTTAATTGTATTTGCTATTATAGCAAGCTCTCTATTAACTTCAATTCTTATTGCTTGGAAAGTTCTTTTTGCTGGATGTGGTCCTTCCCTTCTAGCTTTAGCTGGTATAGCATTTTTTATAATTTCTACAAGTTCAAAAGTTGTCTCTATCGGCTTTTCTTCTCTTGCACTTACTATAAACTGTGCTATTCTTTTAGCAAATTTTTCTTCTCCATATTCTTTTATGATTCTAAACAATTGCTCTGTTGTATATCCATTTATAATTTCATATGCACTGAACGCTTCTTCTCTATTCATTCTCATATCAAGTGGTGCATCTTGCATATAACTAAATCCTCTGTCAGCTGTATCAAGTTGATATGATGAAACTCCAAGATCTATTAAAATACCATCAACTCCATCTATTTCAAGCTCATCTAAAACTGATTTTATATTTTCAAAGTTGCTATGTACTAAAGTTGCATTTTCAAAATTTTTAAGTCTTTCCCCAGCAGCTTTTAAAGCATCCTTGTCCTGGTCTATTCCTATAAGTCTTCCTGCGTTACTTAGGTGTTCTAAAATAACTGATGAATGTCCTGCTCCACCAAGAGTACAATCAACATAAATTCCATTCTCTTTTATATTTAATCCTTCTATACATTCATTTAAAAGGACTGATATATGTTTAAATTCCATTCTGTTCTCCTTATATTCCCAAATCCATCAAATTTTCCGCTAGTACTGAAAATTTAATGTTTTTGTCATTATATTCTTCCCATTCGTTTTAAGGATATACCTAAAGACAGAATCAAGTCGCTTTATTATATAAAATCTACATCTAAGAAACTCTCTGAATTTAAAAGGTATACTTATTTTATTTTTTATAGTCTAAAATATCATTATGATCTTCTATCAACATAATCCTTATCTCTTTTTCATATAATAATAATTTATATAAAAATATAAATTATCTCCATATATATAATTTACACTATATTGATACTGCTTGGCAACCACTTTTAACCACTTTTCACCACTTTTTATTATATTTCATTTAATAATTATTGATTTTATTAAATAAACAGTTAATTAAATGACCTTTTTTTATACAATATCATATAATATATTACAAGTTTTATTTATTTTTTTGACATACTACATCAATTATTATAGAATTAAGTAGATATATGGGAGTAGATAGGGGCTGGTGTCCCTACGGGTCTTCAAAACCTAGTTGTGGTACTAATACTATCATTGGTGAGTTCGATTCTCACATATTCCCGCCATAAAAAAGTGTAGTAATTTTAATTTTTGAATTACTACGCTTTTTTATTTCGAGTCATTTTTCATAAAAAATAGGATTTGCACTTTGCAAATCCTATAACTTTTTATATTTAATTATACGTTAAATCTGAATTGAACAACATCTCCATCTTTCATAACGTATTCTTTACCTTCTAATCTGTAAAGACCTTTTTCTTTAGCAGCTGCTTCTGAACCACATTCTACTAAATCATCATATGCTACAACCTCAGCTCTGATAAATCCTCTTTCAATATCTGAGTGAATTTTACTAGCTGCTGCTGGTGCTTTAGTCCCTTCTTTAATTGTCCAAGCTCTAACTTCTTGAACTCCTGCTGTAAGGTAACTGATTAATCCAAGTAATTTATAACTTTCTCTGATTAATTGATCAAGTCCTGATTCTTCTAAACCATACTCTGATAACATTTCTGCTTTTTCTTCATCATCAAGTCCTGATAATTCTTCTTCAAGTTTAGCTGAAACTATTGTTGTTCCTGCCGCTTCACTTGCTGCGAATTCTTTAACTTTAAGAACCATGTCATTCTCTAAGTTTCCTGCCATCATATCATCCTCTGATATGTTACAAGCATAAAGAACTGGCTTTGAAGTTATAAGGAATAAACCTTTCATTATTTTCTCTTCTTCTTCATCCATCTCTAATGTTCTTGCTGGTTTGTTAAGCTCAAGATGTGCTTTAACTCTTTCCATTAAAGCTTGTTCTGCTTTAGCATTCTTATCCCCTGCTCTTACTGCTTTAACGTTTCTCTCAAGTCTTCTTTCGATAACATCAAGATCAGCAAAAATAAGCTCAAGACTTATTGTTTCAATATCTCTAATTGGGTCTACTGATCCTTCTACGTGAATAACATTTTCATCATTGAAACATCTAACAACATGAACTATTGATTCAACCTCTCTTATATGTGATAAGAATTTGTTTCCAAGTCCTTCACCTTTGCTAGCCCCTTTAACAAGACCTGCTATATCATAAAATTCAATTGCTGTATAAACTTTTCTTTTTGTTCCATACATTTTTTCTAAAACGTCTAATCTTTTATCTGGTACACTAACTACTCCAATATTTGGTTCGATAGTACAGAATGGGTAGTTTGCTGATTCAGCCCCTGCTTTTGTGATAGCATTAAATAATGTACTTTTTCCTACGTTTGGTAGTCCAACTATTCCTAATCTCATCTATGTACATTCCTTTCTTTTTTAACTTATTAATTACCTTATAAAATTATACTCTAGCTTCTAGTATATTTCAAGCTATGGATAATAATGTATTTAAGCCCACTTACTTCATTAGATATAGTTCACCATATTTAGACATACTATCTTTAAGAGAGGTGATATTCGTGCTTAATTTTTTTATTACACTACTTAGTATTATTTTACTAAGTTCCCCTTTAGCAGTTTTTGCAGATACAAAAGACAATATAAGTAATACTGAATTTAATTGGTACTACTCTTTTGATAAAAATTTAAACATACTAACTGCGCCTAAGGAAGCTAAATTTTTAAATGATAGTCTAGCTTTATTTAAAGGTGATGAAAAAGAAAAAATTCTTTACTTAACATTTGATGAAGGCTATGAACAAGGTTATACTAATAAAATAATTGATACATTAAATGAAAATAATGTACCTGCTGCATTCTTTGTTACAAAGTCTTATATTACAAAAGAGCCAGAAATCGTAAAAAAAATGCACAAAACGGGACATTTAGTTTGTAATCATACCCATAAACATAAATCTATGCCAACCTTAATTGGAAAACCAGAGTTTGAAACTGAATTTACAAATGTTGAAAAAGCTTTTGAAGAAATTACCGGTGATAAAATGCCCCCATATTTCAGACCTCCTATGGGAAAATATAGCCATAAATCATTAGAGGAAACTAAAAAATTAGGTTATATATCTGTATTTTGGAGTTTTGCTTATAAGGATTGGTTAGTTGATAATCAACCTAATTCTGATGATGCATTTAAAAAAATAACTTCTAATATCCACAACGGACAAATAATTTTACTCCATGCTTGTTCTAAGACAAATACTGATATACTTGATAAAGTTATCAAGCACTTAAAAAATGAAGGTTATAAATTTGAATCTTTAGATTATTTGTATAAAACAACTCAAAATAAGGAAAAAAATTAGAAGAGCAAAATTTGCTCTTCTTTTCTTTATTAAAGATACTTATTTACAACATTCATACATTCCATTTTCATTATGTTATTATTCTCTTCGATTATTCTAATTTTATTTTTTACACTTTTTTGAATTTCTTCATCTTTAATAAAATTCAAATTAACTCTAACATTTATAATAGAAGATTCAATTGAAGAATGTAACATAATAGCAGCTATTGCAGCATCTGAGACAAGATTTTTATTCCCTTTTTCAGCTGCAAACATTATATTTTTATAAAAACACAAACTTTCCTCTGCAAGACTTAAAGGTACTATCATACACTCTAATGTTTTTTTCTCTGTTTCATGTGCTTTTTTCTTTTTTTCTTCTTCAGTTTCCTTTGGAAGTTTATATGTTGCCATTAATGCATTAAAAGCATCTTCATCTTTTTTGGCAAATTTTAACGCTTCCATATAAAACCCACTTGCTTCTTCTATATTTTCATCTAATGTTTTTTTATCATCCTCTGAAAGTTCATCATAAACTTTTTTTCCTACTGTAAGACTATAAACCATAGAACTTAAAGCTCCTGAAAGTGAAGCTACTATTGCAGCTACTCCTCCTCCACCTGGAGTTGGTTTATCTGATGCTAAATCAAGTATAAATTCTTCAATGTTTTGATTATTCACTATGCCCCCTCCTTTTTTAAAGATCTTTGAAATATTTTTTTATTTCTTTCACTATTTCATCATCTTTATTTATCGCCTCAGCAAGTTTTAAATGTTTTTTAGCATTTTCTATATCATTATTATGAACATAGCACATTATAAGATTAGTACATATTTCTATATCTTTAGTTGCTTCGAATGCTTTTCTAAAACAACTTATAGCGTTATCATAGTCTGCAAGAGATGCATAATTTATTCCAAGTTCATTTACTACCTCAACTATGTTTGTATCAAGTGCTTGACTCTCTTGAAGGTAATAAATTGCTTTTTCAAAATTCCCAAGTCTTCTATAACATGTAGCAATATAATATCTAATAATTGCATCTTCTTCAAATTTGTCAGCAAGTGGTATAAATTTAGTAAGAGCTCTTGTTGGATCCTCAGTCATTGCTTCTTTGCCTTCTTCATAAGCATTAGCATCTGAAATTTCCTCAAATAAAGCTTCAATTTCTAAAGTTTTTTCTCCACCCTTAGCTATAAATTCATTTATATTCACTATAGCCTTACTTAAATTTTCTTTATCTTTGTAAGCAAGTGCTGAATATAAATATGGAAAGGCTTCGCTCTCATATAATTCTTTTGCTTTGTCAGCTATATCAAGTTGTACATCATTATATTCATGATTCCCTTCTCTTAATGCTTCACATACAAGTAAGGTTTTTTCATAAATATCTTTATCTGGATTAAACTCACATAAACCTAGTAAAAGCATTAATGCATCTTCTAGTTCATTATTTTTAGTTTTTTCAGCAATTAAAGTTCTTATTAACTTTTCTGAATCCTTCACTAATGGAATTATCTTCTTATAATCACTATTAAACTTTAAATCCTTATCTCCCCCCATTGCAAAAAACATTCCCTCAACAAAATAATTTATAGGAAGTTTATCAAGTTTTAAACCACTTTTAACATCTTGATTTAAATGAACTGGGTCTATTGGTATGTATAATTCTTTTATTCTATACTCTTTATTATCTGCATTAAGAGCTTTTAAAAAGCCATCTGCATTTATCTCCATAAAAAGTAATCTTGCTAGTTTATCTTTTGAATATTCATTAAAATTCAATATTAATTACGCTCCTTTACTAAAAACATAGGTTGCCCTTTTGAGGCAACCTACTATTTATTAATTTAATTTCTCATTTATTATAGACATAACGTCTTCTTCAAACTTAGCACTCTTAGCCTCTGCATCCTCAAGACTTGAACCTTTAACTGATAAATAAACTTTCATTTTAGGTTCTGTTCCTGATGGTCTTACAACAAACCAAGAATCATCCTCTAAAACATATTTTAACACATTTGATTTTGGAAGGTCTATATTTTTTTCTTGCTCTGTTAAGTTATTTACTTCTTTGCTTAATTTATAATCGAAAGATGTAACAACTTTAACCCCTGCAACTTCTTTAACTGTTGTATTTCTTAATGCATCTATACAAGTTGATATTTTCTCTTGTCCCTCTTTACCTTCAAGTGTTACTGAAACTAGTGACTCTTTAAAATATCCATATTTATCATATAATGCTACTAATGCTTCATATAATGTCTTTCCTTGTTCTTTATAATATAATGTCATTTCTGCAATCATTTGAGCAGCAACAACGGCATCTTTATCTCTTGCATGTGTTCCTATAAGATATCCATAACTCTCTTCAAATCCTAATAAATATTGATACTCTTTAGTATTCTCAAATTCAGTCATCATTTCACCAATATACTTGAATCCTGTAAGAAGATCATATAATTTAACTCCATATTCATCTGTCATCTTTCTAACAGCTTCTGTTGTAACTATTGTTTTTGTTATAGCTGCATTTTCTGGAAGTTTATTCATTTCTTTTAGTGATGATAAAACATAATGTGTTAAAAGTATTCCTGTTTGATTCCCTGTTAATACTTTATATTCTCCACTATTATCTTTAACAACAACTCCAATTCTATCACAATCTGGATCTGTTCCAAAAATTACATCTGCTCCAACTTCTTCTGAAAGTTTTAAAGCAAGTTCAAATACCTTTGGATCTTCTGGGTTAGGATAAGGTGCTGTTGGAAACTCACCATTTGGTTCTTCTTGCTCTTTTACAACATATACATTTTCATATCCAAGCTCTGATAAAATTCTTCTAACAGGAATATTCCCTGAACCATGTATTGGTGTGTAGACTATTTTTAAATTTTTAGCTGATTTTTCAACTAACTCTTCTCTAATAGTAACTTTTTTTAATTCTTCTATGAACGCTGCATCAACTTCTTCTCCAATGTAAACAAGAAGCCCCGCTTTTAATGCATCCTCTTCACTCATAGTTTTAATTTCATTATAATCTTCTATATTATTAACATATGTTATTACTTTTTCTGCTGGCTCATCTGTAAGTTGGCATCCATTTTCATCATAAGCTTTATATCCATTATAAATTTTAGGATTATGTGATGCTGTAAGAACTATACCACCATTACATTTTAAATATCTAACTGCAAATGATAACATAGGTGTAGGTCTTAAACTTTCAAATAAATAAACCTTTATACCATTAGCTGCAAGATTAAGAGCTGCTGCCTTTGAGAATACATCTGATTTATTTCTTGAATCGTATGCTATTGCAACTGATATATCCCCTTTACACTCATCATTTAGGAAATTAGCAAATCCTTGTGTTGCTTTTCCAACTGTTGTAACATTAAGTCTATTAGTACCAGCTCCTATTATTCCCCTAAGTCCACCTGTACCAAAATCTAATTCTTTGTAAAATCTATCTTCGATTTCTTTTTCATCATCCTTAATAGCTTTTAACTCTTCTTTCAACTCGTCTGATATCGTATCAGATGCTAACCACTTTTCATACTTCTCTCTATACATAAATTCATCCTCCTAATTATTAGCTATAGATAATTATATTATATAAACTCTTATTATAATACTACATTTTTAATCATTAGCATAATTTTAACATATTTTTTAAATTAAATATAAAAATAACTTCTCCCTAACAAAAAAAAGGATATCTTATGTTAAAATGTACCCTATAGAGTAGACACTTAATAAAAAGTCTACCCTATGGGGTTTTTGCGTTTATAATTAGAATAAGAAAATAAATGAGGTGCGTTATTTTGAGCGATAAACTATT
>JBOGAY010000319.1:0-4273 GCA_051655925.1 Sarcina sp.
ATCCATAATCTTTTGTAATAATCAAATTATTCTTTCCTGCAAATCCTACACCTGCAATATATGCTATATAACGCTCTGGTAATGTATTACTGTCTGTAAATGCAAGAGCTTTTCCTCCATGATTTTCAATAATTTCACATATCTCTTTTAAATATTTATGTACTACGTTATGATAATCTTCGCCTCTTGTATATAATGAGAATCCATTGTTTTTGTATTTTTCATCATGAAGATATGGAAAGGCAAATGATATTATTGCCTTTCCATCCTCCATGTAATGATTAGGATTAATTCTTATATCTATATCCTGTTCCTCAAATTCATTTTCAACCCCATCTTCTTTTCTTTTCTTAAAATAATCTTGTAATTCTGTGAATTTTCTACACTTTATAAATCCAACATTATAAATTCCTTTGCTTTTACAATGTTTTATTATTTCTTCATTTAAACTCATATTTCATCTCTCTTTTAAGTTATATAATCATGCTATTATATATCTTTTTTCCATTATAAATTTCTATCTCTATAATATCATACTTTTTGTTCTTATTTACATTTATAGCTGGTATTCCAACCGCAGTAGCTTTTTCTGGCATCCTTTCTAAAACTACTGAATTTGCACCTATCTTAACATTATCTTCTATTATAATAGGTCCTAATACTTTTGCACCACATCCTATTACAACATTGTTTCCTATTGTTGGGTGTCTTTTTCCAATATCTTTTCCTGTTCCCCCAAGAGTAACACCATGATATATAACTACGTTATTTCCTATCTCTGCAGTTTCTCCAATTACAACTCCCATTCCATGATCTATAAAAAGCCCTTCTCCAATTTTTGCTCCTGGGTGTATCTCAATTCCAGTAAAAAATCTAGATACTTGAGATATCATCCTAGATATAAAAAACATTTTTTTTTGATAAAATTTATGAGCTATTCTATAAGATATAAGAGCATGCACTCCTGGATATAATAGTAATACTTCTAACTTACTTTTTGCTGCAGGATCATTTTTCAAAACATTTTTTATATCTTTTTTTAAATTATTGAACAATTTTTTCACATCCTAAATTTATTCATATAAACCTACTGAAAAATACTTTTCACCTCCATCAGGTGCAATAACTATTATTTTTTTATCAGCATTTATTTGTTTTGCCACTTTAACACTAGCTGCAATTGCTGCACCTGAAGATATTCCTACAAGTATTCCTTCTTTCTTAGTATATTCCTTAGCCATCTCATATGCTTCTTCATTACTAATCTGCATTATTTCATCAACCAACTCTTCTGTATATATAGCTGGTTTAAATCCAGCTCCTATTCCTTGAATTTTATGTGGTCCTGCACTTGCACCTGATAAAACGGCTGATTCCTTTGGCTCAACAGCAATAATTTTTATATTACTATTAACTTCTTTTAATTTTTTAGCAACACCACTAATTGTACCACCTGTTCCAACACCTGCAATTACTATATCAACATCTGGCAAATCGTTCAAAATTTCATTAGCTGTTGTTTCATAATGCTTATATGAATTCCCTATATTTTCAAACTGTTGTGGTAAAAAATATCCTTTTTCATCTGCAATTTCTTTTGCTTTTTCAATAGCGCCCTTCATCCCTTTAGAAGCTTCAGTTAGTATAAGCTCTGCTCCATAAGCTTTAATTATCTCTCTTCTTTCTTTTGACATACTCTCTGGCATAACTATCACAATTTTATAACCTTTTAATCCACCAATCATAGCAAATGCAATACCAGTATTTCCACTTGTTGGCTCAATTATTGTATCTCCTACTTTTAATATTTCTTCTTTTTCAGCTCTTTCTATCATACCAAGTACAGCTCTATCCTTAACACTTCCTGTTGGATTAAATTTTTCAAGCTTTACAAAAATTTGTCCTTCATTTTCATTTACTAAATTATTAATTTTTAATATTGGTGTACTCCCTATTAATTCAATTGCATTATTATATTTCATAAACATAACCCCCATTTATTTTTTATTTTCTTAAAATCAAAGTCAAAACAATAAAAAAACTCCACCTCTAAATTTTCATTTAGAGGCGAAGTTATCCGCGGTTCCACTCTATTTAAACATAAAAATGTTTCTCTCTTCTAGTACATGCATACTATATCATTTTAACGATTGACACCGTAAAACCTTACTATTATTTCAGGCTCAAGCTCCAAAGTGCACTTCATATAAACTAAAGGTTAGAAGATCTCAGCATTTCTTCTCTCTCTGTATCCGTCATTTATACTACTCTACTTTTTCTCAGCTTCTTTTCCTAGTATTTTGATATGATTTATTATATTTTATATTATATTCTATTAACTCTATTTTGTGCAATACTTTTTCAAAATAAATTTTTACCTATTTTTTCTTTTCCACATAGGTACAAAAAATTCATCTATAATATCATACATTAATACTGAGCCAATTATTACTTCATCATTATCAATAACAGGAACTGATAAAAGTGCATACTTTTCAACTATTTCTGCTGCTTTTTCTATTTTATCATCAAAAGATAAAGAAACTATATTATCATCCATTACATCCTTTAATTTTTTTATAGGATCATTTAATAATAATTGTGCAAATGAAACATGTCCAACAAGTTTGCCTGCAATATCAGTAAGATATATTGTATACATTACTTCTTCCTCTGGTTGTGTTTCTCTTAAAAGCAATAATGTTTCGCCAACTGACATATCTGCATAATTTAATGATATAAAATCTGTATTCATTATACTTCCTACAGATTCATCACTATATGCTAGCAGTTCTTCAATTTCATTTGCATCCTCTTTTTCTATGTTTACAAGTATTTTCTCTCTCTCTTCTTCATCTAAATCATCTAAAATATCAGCAATTTCATCATTGGGTATATTTTCGAAAAGTTCTGCTGTTTTTATATCAGAAAGCTCTCTAATAATACTTCCTTGAAAAGCTGGTTCTACTTCCTCTAATGTATCTGCTGCTAAATCTTCATCTAAACTTTCAAATACCGATTTTCTTTGTTTCGCATCAAGCTCTTCTAAAATATCTGCAATATCTGCTGGATGAAGTTCTTGAATTTTTTCATACGATGCTGGAATTTGCAAATTATTTTGATCTCCCTTTAATGCTTGCACATCCTCCCACATTATGGCTCTCTCTGTAAAATCCATTTTGAATACATTAGATAAGAACTTCCCTAGTTTCTCCATCCCAAAACGTCTATATCTAACAGCTTTACCTGTTTCAACTGCTATTAATCTATATTCATCAACTACTTCTGCTATCCTTAAATCATCAACCCTAACAACCTTTTTACCATTAATATCAACAATTTTTTTATCTAAAATATCGCGTGTTAAAAGGTATGTATAATTTCTAGGTAAAATTTCTCTACTTCCTATTATTTGTATTTTTATTTTTCCATTTTCTAATTGATAAAAATTTATATTTTTAAATTCATAATCTATAATTCCTTGATCATTTTTAACTTTATATCCTACTACCTTTAAATATCCAGCAGTCTCATTTACATAAATATCCTTTAAAACTCCCATTACATCATTATATTCATCATATATTTTATTATTTATTACTGATGTATATAGAAAGAATGTAAGCTTCTTATTTTTAGTCATCATTACTCCTCCTCTACTACTAGAGAAGACTTTTAAACTTTAAATTAATTCTTTACCCTCTACTAGCAAGTTAATATTTAATTTTAATTTTTTTTCTTTAAATATTCTTTCAGATTCAGGGGCTTCCTCCATTTAATTTCACCATCCTTAAATATCAAATAATCCAATCCATTCAACCTTTTATTTATAATTCTTATACTATAATAGTATCAAATTATGGAAAAATCAATTACTATTTGTATTTATAAAAAGAAAAGTCTTAAGACTTAAAAGTCTTAAGACTATATGTTAATGTTATTCCTAAAAATAACTCTCCAACTAAACAATATGGTATATACTTATTAAAAGAAAGCAGTACTAAATTTTCAAATATAAAAATACACATTGTAACTGCTATTAAATTCAAGCCATCTATATTAGTTGACTTATTTAATTTAGTCAAAATAGATTTCACAAGAAAAATCAAAAATATGATTATATAAATACTTCTAAAAAGTATATTATTATACATCTCTAAAGTATAGCCATACTCAACTGTTAATTTATATACTGGCTGAAACAATAATATTATACATACAACACTTAGGCTTATCAGTAATATTTTTTTTTCAACAAATTTAAAAGGTCTAT
>JBOGAY010000320.1:0-7103 GCA_051655925.1 Sarcina sp.
AAATCATATTCATTCACTTTGAATGCTGATGGAGATGTTTTTTATAAAAAAAGAAATTTGGGATTCAGTCATACTGATAATTTTACTTTTAATAGAAGGTTCTATTAGATATATTTTCAAAACATATGATGCAAACTTATTTGTTCTTATAAATACTGCTCTAATAATTTTAGCTACTTCATCTATAGCTATACGAAGAGTTGCTATGTTTTTAAAATATAGAGATATAAAAAAAAGGCTTTAATTCAGTACATATAAAAACCTATCTTATCTAAAACTATTATAAATAATATTAATAGATAAAATAGGTTTTTAAATTTATTACCTTTTATATTACTTTAGTAACAATACACAGCTAAAATATTTCATTATAATAAAGTTATACCAAAGATGAACTTAGGAGGACTTTACATATGAATTTAATTCCAATAATTATAATATTAATTTTAGTTTTAAAAGGTGCTATACAAGGAAAGCAAAAAAAAGTAAAACCAATTAAAATTATTTTGATCCCTGCATTATTTATATACTATATATATGGATCATTATCCCAAATGCATCATATTCCAAATTACTACTATATAATTTTTATTATTGCATTACTTATTGGCTGTGTTTTAGGATTTATACGCTCAAAATTTTATACTTATTCAAAAGATAAACTTGGAAATTTAGTTTATAAAAGAGATTTAACAGATGCTATAATTCTTATTGTATATATTATTTTAGAAGGATCTCTTAGATTTATTTTTCAATCTTATGAAGCAAATTTATTCACTCTTGTAAATATTTCATTATTATTTGTAGCTGTTGCTTCTATATCAGTAAGAAGAATTATCATGCTTACAAATTATTACAATCATATAAAAACAAAGGATATAATTTAAAATGAATAAAATTTTTTTCAATTTAAACATAAAAAAATATATATATAAATATGTCATTTTAGCTTTAATAATGATTTATCTTTTTCACCAAGATAAATTACCTATTAAAGCTCTTCTTGTTGTATTAGTAATTTTCATTGGTATCATTGATTTTATCTCTGACATTTCAACTAATTATAAAATACAAATCTCCTTAAATATAATAACTCTCTTTGCTATACTATCTTTAATATACTTTGGCAATATTTTTGCTATAGTATATTTTTATATGATTACAATTATTATAATTCATAAATATCCTACTAAATATAAAGTATATATTTTGCCATTTTTAATAATTTCATATACTCTTATAATAAGTTTAAAATATTTGAATATAACATCATATAACTCATTTTTCAATATGGTATCCTCTTATGTTTTACCATATTTATTAGCAATCCTACTTGCACTACTTAGTAGTACTAAAAAGAAAAATCAAGCGGCTATTGCAAGTCTTAATAAGGAACTAACTATTCAAAACCAAAAACTTCAAGAATATAGTTCACAAGTTGAAGAGCTAACAATATCTACTGAAAGAAATAGAGTTGCTCAAGAATTACACGACTCTCTTGGTCATTATCTTATGGCAATATCTATGCATCTTGATATTTTAGAAAAAGTTAAAACATCACCAGAGAAATCAGAAGAAATTTTAACTAAAACTAAAGATATAGTCAAAGATAGTATAAAGGAACTTAGAAATACTGTTTTTCAACTGAAAGAAATGAAAAATTCCACTATCCTTAGTGAATCTATCAATGATTTAATTAAAACAAGCACTCCATCATCTGAAGTGAATTTCAATGTTAACATCGATAATGAAATTGAAAAATTTTCTCCATTTATTAAGAGTGTTATCTATAAAACTATCCAAGAATCAATTACAAATGGTATTAAACATGGAAAAGCTACTCGTTTTGATATAGATTTAACTGTAAATTTCCAAACTATAAATTTTTCAATTAGAAATTTTGGAATTCCATCAAATGATATAATAAAATCAAATGGCTTAAAAGGAATTACCGAAAGAATTCAATTAACTAGAGGTAATGTCTTTTTTACTTCATTAGAAAATGGTTTTCTTGTAAAAGCCACTATACCAGTACGAAAGGAAGATAAAATTGATTAATTTAATACTTATAGATGATCAAAAAATTATTAGAGAAGGCCTTAAAATGATTTTGTCTTTTGATAATGAAATAAATGTAATTGCAGAAGGTAACAACGGTGTTGAAGCTCTAGCACTTTGCAAGGAGTATAATCCTGATATAGTTTTAATGGATATTAGAATGCCTATTAAAAATGGTGTTGAAGCAACTCTTGATATAAAAAAAGAGTTTCCTGAAACAAAAATTATTATTTTAACTACATTTAATGACAATGATTATATATTTGATTCACTAAAAAATGGCGCCTCTGGCTATCTTTTAAAAGATGCTGACCCTGATGAAATTATTTCAGCAGTAAAAAGTGTTTATAAAGGTAATATGCTAATTCACCCTGAAATAGCATTAAAACTTAGTACTGTTTTGAATGCAAAATCAGAAAAATCTTCATTAAAACAAACTATTGACTTATCAGAATTAACAGATAGAGAAAAAGAAGTTGCTCTTCTTGTAGCACAAGGTCTATCAAATAAAGAAATATGTTCAAAACTTTTTTTGTCAGAAGGTACAGTAAAAAATTATGTTAGTAAAATTTTAGATAAACTTAATTTAGATAATAGAACAGAACTCGCTCTTTTAATTTCTTAAAAATTTAATTAAAAACAAAAATACGAAATATTTGATATAGCAAAATATTTCGTATTTTTTTAAATTTTGCAAATATTTTCTTTTCTTTTTTTAATACATTAAAATTTTTCATAATTTTTTCTATTTTAAAAGTTATTTTTTATTTTTTTCTACCTTTCTCCAAAACTTTTTACTTTTTTATCCATATAACGTTTACACAAATATATAATTGGTATATAATAATTTTATAAGTATTTATTATATTAAATGTAAAGGTTTAAAGAAAGGAGGATTTTTGTTTGGCAGTTTTATTTAAAGATTTGATAAAACCAATGTATAGCATAGGAAAAGAAACATTCACTATAAAATTTGATGATGAACATCATAATAAAAAAATAGATTTTAAAAATGCTGTTATTGCTTACCTAACTAGTATTGGCATAATATGTGAAGATAATGGCGAAACATGTGGTAATTTCCCTCTAATTAAACTCGACGGAAAACCTTACTTACTCGAAAAAAGATTTATAACTGAAAGTAAAAACTTGTCAGAAGTGGCAATACTCATAGAACGATAAAAAGTTAAAACACTTTAAAAATAAAAAGGTGTTTTAACTTTTTCTATTTTTTTGGAAAATTTCTTACATTTAGGAACTAAAATTCATTTTAACATTAAGATTCACATTATTATTTAAATATAAATAATAATTTTTAATCTAATCCAGCTATATACTAAAAAATATATATTCATTTTAAATTATCTTTTAAATTAATTTATGTTAATATCAGAATATTAACATTATATAAAGGGAGATTTACAAATGAAGAAAAAAGCGCTTTCTCTATTACTTGTAACAAGTATGATTGGTATTTTATCTATTTCTCACAACGTAGATAATCCTACTAAAAAAAATATATCAAATAATATTATAGAAAATCATATACTACTTGAAAATCCAACCTCATCTACTACACAAGGTCAATGGATAAATAATAATAATACTTGGTCTTATCAGTTCAACTCAGGTGTAGATGCTACTAGTTGGCAAGATATAAATGGAAACTGGTATTACTTTAATCAAAATGGAAATATGTATACTGGCTGGCTTAACCTCAACGGTCATTATTACTATCTTAAAAATTCTGGTGAAATGTCTACTGGTTGGAACTTTATCAATAATCAATGGTATTATATGAAAAATTCTGGTGAAATGTCTACTGGTTGGCAGTTTATTGATAATAGTTGGTTCTACTTTAATAATAACGGCTATATGCAAAAGAATTGGCAGAACATTAATGGAAACTGGTATTATTTCCAAAGTTCAGGTAGAATGCTTCAAAACTGGCAAGAAATAAATAATCAATGGTATTATTTCAAAGATACAGGAGCAATGCTAACTGGTTGGCAAGATATTAATGGAACAAAATTTTACTTTAACCCATCTGGAGATATGGCTTCTGGTTGGACAAGAATAAATAATAGTTGGCATTACTTCACTACATCAGGATACATGCTAACTTCTTGGCAAGAGATAAACGGAAAATGGTATTATTTTGATAATTCAGGTCAAATGTTAACTGGCTGGATTCAATATAATAATCATTTATATTATGCCGGTAATGATGGTGCATTAAAAATCGGTTATCAAAAAATAGGAAATGATTACTATTACTTCGCTAATGGTGGTGCAGTTGAAACTGGTTGGATAAATGAAAATAATAATTGGTACTTTGGATCTAAAACTGGAGCACTGCTAACTGGTTGGCAAAATATAAATGGTACTAAATATTATTTTGACCAAACTGGAAAAATGTTTACTGGAACACACCTTATTAATGGATATATTTCAAAATTCAGTAATACAGGTGCTTTAATTAGCTCTACATCTAATTCAACTTATACAAAAGAAAACTATGACTCAACATTGACAGATTATGTTGCTGCACAACTTCAACAATATAACAACGTTATGGGTGGTCAAAATGGTTTTAGTAAGGCAAAATTAGCACAGCTTAAAACACAGCTTACAAATGCTATAAACCCAGCTGCAGCTAACGATATGTATGAATTCTTAAATGTTAATACTTATAGAAATGTAAATGAAGCAGCTTTTGCACAAGCTTTACAAGGAAAAGGAGTATTCTCTGGACAAGCTGAAGCATTTATTAATGCAGCTAAAAAATATAATATAGACCCTGTTTACTTAATGGCACAGTCTGCCCTTGAAACTAACTGGGGAACAAGTAACTTTGCTAAAGGTATAACTATTACTAAAATTCAAGAAGTTAATTCAAATGGTCAATTTGTAACTAAAAATGGTGAGCCTGTAATGATAAATTTACCTGCTCCTGTAAAAGTGTATAACTTATTTGGAATAGGTGCTTTTAATACAGATCCTACTGTAGGTGCTACAACTTACGCTTACGATCATGGTTGGACAAGTATTCCTGCAGCTATTGATGGTTCTGCACAATTTCTTGATAGTCACTACTTAGATAACCAAATAAAACAAGATACACCTTACGAACTAAGATATATAAATGGTCCATTATATGATATTTGGCATCAATATTCAACAGAAATTCAATATGCTCAAAGTCTTAGTGATATAATAGCTCAAAATACTAACTTATATAGTATTACAGATACATTCGTATTTAATGTGCCTAAATTTGAAGAACCTACACAACCTGTAAATCATAATCTTAAACAAGTACCCGTTACTGCACAAGAATTTGCAGTCATTCATAATATTCCAATGAAAAATACAGTTGAAAGTTCAAAAATTGCGAAAGAAAAGGCTTTAATTACTAATAATAACTAAGAGTTTAAATTTTTAATATTTAAAAGAAAACACCACCTTTAGAATATCTAAAAATGGTGTTTTTTATTTATATTTATATTTAAAAGCAAATAAAAAGAAGTCACTTAAAATGACTTCTTTAATATTATATTACACAAAAAATAATCTTCTAATTTTTCTTGGGAAAATAGCTAAATCTGAACTATCCATCCCTTTTATTCTAACCATAGTTTGAAGATATACTACCCCTCCAACATAACCTGTTATCGCAAGTGAAATCGCATTTGATATATATGCTAAAAGCCCTCCATTTGTAGGTGCTCCTAATCCCATACCAACAATTGTTGATACTGCAATATATACTAAATACATAATAACTCCCATAACAAGTGATGATATCGCTGGTTTAACTATACTATTTAAATATGGTCTCTTCTCTTTTGTATGCTTTTCTATGATTTTCATATTCAATAATAGCCCTATATAGTTTGATACAAGTAATCCTATTACTGCTCCATAGATATTTATAAATGAAATACCTATAAAGATGAAATCTACAATTAGCCTAACCCCTACTGTAACTATAGCTGTAACAGTCCCTGCTTTAACTTTACCAAGGCTGTTAATCATTGTAACTGTAAGTTGATATACTGATGAGAATATAAATACATATCCACCAAACTTCATAAGAAGTGATCCACCTGTATTAGATACTTTAAAGAATATAAAGTGATAAATTGGTTGACTTAAAACTGCTAATGCAACCGCTGCTGGAACTCCTATCATAAATCCTATTTTAAATAATCTATGTATCCCATCTCTAAGCTTTGTTTTATCCTCTGATGCATTTTCTCTTGCAATCATAGGGAATATTGATAAAGCTATTGAACTTATAAGAATCATAGGAAGATTAATCAATGATGTATACTGACTAAAATATCCAAACATTGTACTTATATCTGTTTGAGTATATCCTATTGTATTTAAGTTTCCAGTAATAATTTTTTGGTCAAATAAGTTGTTTCCTGCATAAAGAATTAAAGCTGAAACTATAAGTGGCCATGAATAGCTAAATATATATTTAAATATATGTTCATTACTATGCATTCTAGGCTCAGATTTAACTCTTCCTCTTGTTTTTAAATCTTTATTGTATTTAATTTTCAAGTATATTACAGATGCTAAAGCTCCAATAGCTGTTCCTACTGCACCACCTGCAACTCCCCATGCGAGACTTATATGCATAAAAGCATATGAACATATCAAACTTAAAACAACGTTTAAAAACTGCTCTATAAACTGTGAAATCCCAAGAGGAATAAAATTATGTCTTCCTTGGAAATATCCTCTATAAGCACTGCTCACTGCTGTTATAAGTATTGCAGGTGCTAACATATAAATAGCAATCCTACTATTTGCAAAGCCTGTCATTTCAACAAATGGTCCTGTTAAAACAAGTAAAAGTATTGTCATTATTACTCCCATTCCTATAAGGAATGTTCTTCCTAGTTTAAAACTTGCCATTGCATCTCTTTCATGCCCTGTTGCACTATATTCTGCCATTAATTTTGGTATAGCACTTGATGAACCAGCTATTGTTACCATGTATACAAAAGTATATATTAAGTAAGCTGAAC
>JBOGAY010000321.1:0-4094 GCA_051655925.1 Sarcina sp.
TTAATTCTTTTACAGTTAATTTCTCATTCATGAGTAAAACCTCCGTTTTTTAAGTCTTGATTACATACTCAATTTTCATCGGGGGATTATATAAGATAGTCGGGGGTATATCTTATTTGATTGAGTATGTAATTAAAACCTAAAGGTTAGTGAGCCTATTTTATAAGGCTCACATTGTATTTTGTGCCTTCTTTTTTATATTCTTCTCTCATTTCTAGTAAGCAATCATCACATAAATTCATATGCCAACCTTTCATAAATTCATCTGTAAGTATCCATTTGGCTTTATGTTCTCCACACTCACACATAATGTCATTATCTTTTTTTAAAGGTTTTAAATCTTTAATTAATAAGTTTGTTTCTAATTCTAAAAGCTCTACTCCTAACATATTTCCTCCTACATAATTCTCATGATTATTACTTCAACAGTAAGTATTATTAATCCAATTAGTGTTAATTCAGCTATTACTTTCATTAAATCCCCCACATTCTTGCATAAACTTCAAGTCTTGCTAAACATTCGTTATAAGTTCCAATCAATATAATTCCATTAATTTTAAATTTCCATAATCCGTTTTTTAAATTTTTAATAATCATATACCCTCCTTGTTATAACTAAAAAAAAGTTATAACAGATATTAAAAAATATTAATAACTTAATTTCAGTTATATGATATAACTATTTTTTGGTTATGTCAATAATTATTTTAACATTTTGTTAAAATTTCTTTTAACATATCTTTCGTTTTATAGTATAATTAATCAAAAAGCATGGAGGAATGGAGAAATGTTAACAACAGGAGAAATCTTAAAAAATAAAAGAGAAGAAAAAGGCCTTTCAGCTTCAAGATTAGCTGAGAATTTGAATGTTTCTCAACCATATGTAACAGCAATAGAGAATAACACTAAAAGACCAAGTAAAGATTATTTACAGAATATATATAATGAGTTTTTATTTACAAATGATGAAAAAATAGCAATAGAAGAGTATGAAAAGTTTAGACGTTTGCCGATTGATATACAAGAGAAGTTAATTTTTTTGGAAAAAAATAACCAAAAAAAAGTAATGCAATCAAATTTAAAGCCATTAAGTGAAGAAGATTTTATTGAAATGCCTGTAAAAGCAAAAGCTTCTGCAGGAAATGGATATATTAATTTTGAGGATACGCTATATACAAGATTAATTAGAAGGGGTAATTTTTGTCAAGATTGTTATTTAATTGAAGTAGCAGGAAATTCAATGGAACCATTAATTCAAGATGGATCATTCGTTATAGTAGATCCACATCAAACTGAATATATTGCAAATAAGATATATGTTGTTAAAGTTGGAGAAGAAACTTTTGTAAAAAGAATTCTTATAAAAGAAGAAGCTCAAGTAATGATATTAAAAAGTGTAAATACAGATTATGATGATGTTTATATAGCTGGAAAAGAACTAGAAAATGTAAAACTATTGGGAAGAGCAATAAAGTTCGTTTATGAAGGAAATTTATAGGGGGATAAAATGGGGTTTAGATTTGGAAAAAGAATAAAAATATGCAAGGGAATAAATTTGAATGTAAGTAGTAAAGGTGTAGGAATAAGTGCTGGAGTAAGAGGATTTAGAGTAAGTAGTGGACCTAATGGAAATAGGATAACAGCTTCAATACCTGGAACAGGAATATCATATAGTGAAAATTTTTCAAATAATAGAAGAAGTTCAAATAGATTATATGCATATAGTGAGTTAATAGAGAGTACAATTTTAGGAAAGCAGAAAATTATAAAAGCTAATTCTTCTTGGGAACTTCAATTATTAAAAGAAAATCAAATTGAAAAATGGAAAATTCAAGAAGAAAGATTTTTAAAAAGAGAAAAAGTAAAAGATTTAAAAATGATAGCTGAGTTAAAAACAGAAGAAGCAAAAAAAGAAATAGAAGAGCATTTAAATATTTTAAATTACACTTTAGATATTGATGATTGTTTGGATTGGAATAGTCAAAAAGATAATGAAAAGTATCATGATTTTTCGTTTGAAATGAAAGAACCTTCGATAAATTTATTTATGCAACAATTAAATGTTCCAGATGAAAGAAAAATTTTAGAATTTATATTTAAAAAATTAAAAGAAAAAAGGATTCTATTAGAAAATAAGGCTAAAGATATTTATTTAAAAGAAAATGACAAATATTTGAAGTTAAAACAAAAAGCATTAGAAGATTATGAGAAAAACAAAGAGGAATTTTATAATAATCAAAAAAAATATAATAATAATATAGACAGATGGAAAAATGATTTTGAAGTAGGAGAAAAACAAGCTGTAGAAAAATATATAGAAGTTATTTTTAGTAATTCAAATTATCCAGAAAAATTTGAAAGAGAGTATGAAATAGATTACTTTAAGCTAGAAAAAAATTTATTAATTTCTTTGAAAATACCTAATCCAAATGAAATTTCTAAAATTAAAGAATACAAATATTCTCCAACCAAGCAAGAGATAATAAATAAAGAAATGTTAAAAACTGAATTTGCAAATTATTATAAAAGTATTATTTTTCAAACTGTTTTAAGAACATTACACGAAGTGTTTGAAGGTGTTTATATAAAAAATATTTTAGAAAAAATAACTTTAAATATTTGGACAGAAAAATTGGATGAGTCAATTGGCGTAGAGGAATTAAAGTGTATTTTATCAATAGAATGTTTAAGAGAAGAGTTTGAGAAAATTAATTTAGAAAAAATTGAAGTAGAAGAATGTTTGAAATTTTTAAATGCCAGATATAATAAAAATTTTATTAAATTAGAAGAGATCATTCCATATTTTGAAATTCAAGACGAAGAATAAAAATAAAAAAGCTGATACTATTTTATAAAAATAATATCAGCTTTTTTTATTATAAAAAACTATTAATCTCCTTCAGGATTTTCGATAATTATTTTGTAGCCATGATTGTTAGCATAAAGGTTTATTCCAAATATAATTTGTTTTCCTTTTTCAAGTAATTCCTTATCTTGAAAACCTTGCATTGATAAAAGTAAAGCTAAGTTTAAGGTATTTATAGTAAGAGTTTTATTGTTTTTATTAATGAATAGTTGTTGAGTTATTAAAGTTTCACAAGAATCGTGCAATGCTTTACTAGGGCAAGAAAATAAAAATGTATTAAAGAAAATAAAGCATAAAAAAATTAAGATTTTTTTCATGTTAAACATCCTTTCAACTTTAACGTTATTTTTTTTTGATATTTAAGTTATGTTGTTTTGGAAATTCTTCAAGAGTTAATGCAATCAATAAAATTGTATTTTCATCAAGTTTATTTGTTTCAATAAAGCTATCTAGTTTACTAAAATAAACAATAAAATCATTTCCTTTTATTTCAACAAAATTTTTATTAATTAAAATAAGAGCAATTTCATGCATATTAGGATATTCACATGCAAATATTGATAAAGAAAGAAGAAAAAGACCAATAAAAATTTTTTTCATATGGTTTTCACCTCCTTTTATGAACTATAATATATTTTGATATTACCTTATAAATATTAAAAAATCAAAAAAAGTTAAAAAAAACATTTACATAACTAAAAAATAGTTATATAATTTTAGAGAGGTGGTTTCATGAAGAATGGTCAAAAAATTTATGAAAATATAAAAAAAGAAATGAAAAAACAGAAAATAAATCAGTCAGATATTGCAAAAATGCTAGGAATGACTAGAGCTAATGTAAGTACTATTTTAACAAGAATAAAAGAAAATAAAGTAAGCTATAAAAATACAATAAAGATAGCTGACATATTAGGAGTGAATCCTAAAAATTTTTTCTGAACTCGATAACCTTTTTTAAGTTATAAAGAGAGGTGTATTAAATAATAGTGAAGAGAAATTAAAAATAAAAAGAGCTACATTAAAGCAGCTCCTTTAAAATTATTTGTATTGAGTAGCATGACATGAAGGGCAAGGTGGTAAAGTATCAGTAGAGTCATCTAATTTAACTTTTTGACCACATTTTTTGCAAGTATATGTTCCTACTCCTGGTTTTTCTCCTGTTGTATAAGCCATAAATATTCACCCCCTATTAAATACTTCCTTGGCCAAGGTAGTACGAGTATACCTC
>JBOGAY010000322.1:0-13227 GCA_051655925.1 Sarcina sp.
TAACTACCATCTTCATGTATAGAAGATACCATATTAACCATTATATTATCTTTTATTTGCTTTCCTTCAACCTTAATATCTGCTTTTTCAAATATATTGTTCTCAGTTCTATCATCAAATTCACTAACATATGAACACATTACAAGGTCTACTTCCTTTTCTTCCATATTGTTAATCATAGTTTGATACATATTATTATCTACCCTATCATCACAATCAATAAATCCTATGTACTCCCCTTGTGCTGCTTTAATACCTGTATTTCTTGCAACACTTACTCCACTATTTTTTATATGAATAAATTTAACTCTACTATCTTTTCCTTCAAAACTATCACATATAGCTTTTGTATTATCTGTTGAACCATCGTTTACTATAATAAGCTCAAAATCTTTATACGTTTGTGCTAAAACATTATTAATACGATCTTTTAAAAATTTTTCACCATTATAAACGGGAACTATAATTGATAAATTCATATCTTATCACCTCTTATTTTAACCAATATTATTTTCTAAAACTAAGACAAAAGCCTTAATTAAATAACATTTATTTAATCCTAAGGCCTTTTAATCTTATGAAATTATTATCCTCTTAACACCTTAAGATAAATAACTTGTCTTAAGCTATTAGGAATTAGTCTTATAACTGATCTTGTTACAATATTTTTATAAAAAACAGAAGTGCTAATGAATTTTAAGTCTTTCATATTTTTCTGCATTTTGTACTCTCTTTTAATGTATTCCATTCCACCTCTTCTGCCAAACATACTCTTTCCTGTTCTAGCATAAACTAAGTCTTCTTGTATGTTATACATCTTTGAACCATTTAATATCATTCTTACCCATAAATTATAATCTTCAAACCATAAAAAATCTTTATAATTTCCTGCTTTTAATACTGCTGATTTTTTATACATAACAGTCATATGATTAAATGGGTTTCTTTTTTTTGCATATGCTTTAATCATTTCATAAGTAGATGGTACAACTCTTTCTGATAATATATTGTTTATATTTCCATCAAACTCTAAAATATTACTTCCTACTATATCTAAATCTTTTTCTTTCATTGCAGCAAGTTGTTTTTCAAATCTTGTTGGTAATGCAATATCATCAGTATCCATTCTTGCAATTATTTCATTTGAACATTCTTCTACACCTATTTTTAACGCTTTACCAAGTCCTTTATTTTCTTCAAATGCAATGAATTTAAAAAGTCCTGGATTCTCTTCATCGTATTTATCTAATATAGCATCTAACTCTGTTGTTAATTTACCATCTTTTATACATACTATTTCATCTGCCTTTACAGTTTGCTTTAGTACGCTATCAATTGCTTCTTTTAAAAATTCAGGTGATTCCTTAAAATACACTGACATTAAAACTGATATCTTCATCTTTTATCATTTCCTTCATCTTTAGATTTTCTATTAAGCTCTTCTCGCCGATTTTTTCCCTAAATATCCCAATGCTATTAATCCTCTGTATACTAAATAGTAAATTGCTAATACTATGTATGCTAAAGCTATTCCTGTTATAAAATCTTGTGCTAAAACATATATCATTATCGCTAAGTAATATATTCCTCTTAAAACATTTAAATTAATTCCTTCTCTTATAAAACTCAAAGCATTTATATTGAATTTTTTTTCAGCTGCTTTCTCTAATGTTCTTGGAATTGATATAACTAAAATAAATACACCTATAATTGTTAATACATTAGTATGTAGAATCATAACTGGTGTTATATATCTTAATGTACTTAAAACAAAAAAGCTTGCTATAGACCATTTTCCTCTTACACTATTGTGTATAAAGTAGAAAACTTCTATAAGTATTAATCCTATTACATAATTGACAAAGTTTAATCCTAATACAAATGCTAAAATAACACTGATTATTGCTATTCCATATTTAATAACAAGAATTGGAATTATCTTAGACTCAACATAGTCTAATTCTTCCCTTTTCAATCTTAATGTTGGATTCTTTTCTTTTTTTATTGTAAATACATCATTTCTTATATATCCAATTTCATAAATTGACATTGTCCCTAGTAAAGATATAATTATTGCTACTATAGTCATAAAAAAACTTGATTTATTTTGATACGCCACAGTCAATGCATATAATGCTACTGGAAATATAAATGTAAATAAGTACGCTACCTTTTTACCCATTCCCTTTGTTCTTGTATAAAGAGTGTAAAGAAATGGGATAACATATTTTGTCATTTGTTACTCCTCCACAAATACAAACTTTTCTTCTTTTCTACTATTCCAAAAAGCTTTATTTTCTTTATTGATTACTATATATGATTTTTTTGTCTTTTTAACAAACTCATAATCTGTTGTATTATCAGTAATCATAACTAAATCATCATAAACTGAATATTGACTACTAAACTCACTAAATTTTGTATATAAAATATCTTTGCTAACTCTTCCTGTATACATTCCATCTAAAATTTCTGCCTCAGATGATATGTATGAATCTATTCCTAGTCTAGCTACTATTCTTTTTGCTATAAATCCATAAGAAGCTGATATTATCACTACTTTATATCCTTTTTCCTTATATTGCGCAATAATCTTATGAACATTTGATATTTTTCTTTCCTCTAAAAATCCATCAATAAATCCATCAACTAAACTATCAATTTCCTCTGATGTTTTTCCTTTTAGAATTTTAGTTATCAAAGCTCTACTCATATCATATTTTAAAACTTTATTACTTAATTTATTTACTACCTTAAAACTAAAGTTTGAATTTTTTCTTTTTAACTTTTCATAGACATCGTCTTTTGCAAATACATAACTAAAAAAATCTTGTGTAGTATTAGATTTATATAATGTATTACAAAGGTCTACTGCTAAAATTTTATCCATTGTTTTCTCCTAATAAATCATCTAATTCTTTTTTCCATATCTTTTTAATATTTTTATAATCAAAATCTTTACTTCTTTCTTTTGCCTTTATAGCTAAGTCATTATATAACTGCTTATCATTTAAAAGCATTTCTATCTTTTGTGCTAAATTCTTCTCTTGATCACTTATCTCTAAAGTATCAATCTCTTCAACACTTGCAAAGTTTGGCACAAGAATTCCATATTCATAAATATCTTTGTAATCAATATCTTTACCAAATAAACTCGGAGCTATTATTTCCCTTGGTCCTGATATACAATCAGTTGATATAATCGGAATATTTCTTGACATTGCTTCTAAATAAGTCATAGGTAAACCTTCATATACTGATGTAGAAACATAAAGATCAGCAACATTTAAAAACTTATAAGGATTTTTATTAAACCCTGTAAAGATAACATTATCTTTAATCCCAAGTCCATTTGCAAGATTTCTTAATCTTTCTTCTAAATGTCCTCTCCCAACTAAAACAAGCTTAGCGTTTGGTCTGTTTTTAACAACTTCACTAAAAGCTCTAATTAAATGCCAATGTCCTTTTTCCTCACTAAGTCTTCCAATATTTATAATCACTTCTGAATCAAATAATTCTTTAGGAAACTCTGTTATCTCTTCCTTTGACAACTCCGCAATCTTATCTAACATCTGAGGATTGTAAATTGTTTTTACATTTGTTGCTGAGTAAGTATCCTTTAAATACTCTTCTCCAACTCTTGATACAGCTGCTATCAAATCTGATTTTTTTATTACTGTTGGTAACATTTTTTGCATATATGTTGGATAATCTTTTTTAATATTACTATGAATAGTTGTGATTACCTTTTCATTTCTCTTTGTTAAACAGTTAATTAAGTCTGTTTTAGGTAGATGACTTATCACTACATCAAAATTATATTGCTTTTTTAAAGCTTTTAACTTTGAATATATTTCATAGTCTTTAAATATCTTTCCAACTCCACTTCTTGGCTTTATGTCCATACTCAATATATTACCTTCATATTCAAAACTAACCCTATTTTCATATAAAATTATGTAAACATCATATCCAAGTTCTTTATATATAATTGATAAATTAGCTGCAACCTTTTCAGCCCCACCGTCAGATAATGATGGTATAATTATCCCTATTTTCTTCATTCGTATTTTTCCTCCTGTCTAATATAAAAATATATTAGTCACTTATACTACCTTATATTATTTATAGTTTCTAAATCTAAAATAAGAAATTGCCAGAAAGATATATAAATTACTTTATGTATTTTTCTAGCATATCTACATTTATATTTCAATTTTCAAATTATAATTTATACGAAGCTAATGCCCCTTACTAAATTAATACTAACATTTAATTTTAACTATAAAAATTATATTATCTTGCTCCACTTCCAGTTACTACTATACAAGCTGTTTGTAAAAGTATTTTAATATCTAGTCCAAAACTAACATGTTCTATATAATATATATCCAAATCTAATTTTTCTTTAGGTGTAACATCATATCCTCCATTAACCTGTGCATATCCTGTTAAACCTGGTTTAATTAATAATCTGTCTCTAAAATTAGGAATATCTTTTTCAAACTCTTTATAAAAAATTTCCCTCTCTGGTCTAGGACCAATTATAGTCATATCACCTTTTAAAATATTAAAAAACTGAGGTAATTCATCTATTCTTGTTTTTCTAATGAATTTCCCAACTGTAGTAACTCTTGCATCATTTTTAGTTGCCCATTGCGCCCCTTTTGCTTCTGCATTCGAAACCATAGATCTAATCTTATAAATATTAAACTCTTTGTTATTAAGTCCAACTCTCTTTTGTTTATAAATGGGATTTCCCTTACTTTCTAATCTTACAATCACACAAGTAATTGCTATTATAGGTAAGGCTACCACTAATCCAAGTATAGCTATTATTAAATCAACTACTCTTTTGAAAAGTAAATATCCTCCTGAAAGTTCAGTATCTAATGACCCATCCATACCTTTTATCCTATGTTTCATATACTCCTCCAAATTTATCTTAATGCTTTTCATACCTGTTTTTAAACATTATATTTAAGAGCATCTTAACTTTTAATTTCAATAACTAAAACTAATTATTAGTGTATTCTAATTAAAATTTAAGAATTTGATATGTAAGTTAACTTTATTACCGCTCATACACTTGTCTTAAGTATAAGCATTTTCTTAATATATAAACCAAAAAGAATTATTATACCAATCAATAATTTACTATCAACACTCTTTTTTACAATATTATGAAAAGCTTTCTAAAAAAATATAATATCTTAGCTTTCAAACTTCTTAAAAACTTAAATTACTATTACATAGTTATTTTCTCCAAGTTACTTTAATTTATAAAAAATATCCAATTATATTATGTTTAACTTTTTCCATTTCAAATTATAATTTTAGTTTAAAAACTTAAGTTGCAATTTTATTAATTTTTTGTTAAATAACTAAAATTTATTATAACATCTTTTTAATGTTAAAAAAAGAAAAAACACATTTTTGGAACTTTTTTGAAATATTTTGTTGAACTGCTTTATATCACTATTTATCCGACTTCGTAATTTATATTAATAAATATCCGATTATAAATTATAATACTTTTTATCTTAATAATCTTTTAGTGAAAAAGTATTTATGTTAACATCGCTCTTAAATTGTTATCATATTTTATATTAAACAGAATTAATTTTATTAAATCAACTAACTAAATCTATGAAAAGTTGCTAAAACAAAAGTTTTCAAGAAAAAACTTTAAACAAAAAATAACTAGTACTTCTAACTTAAGTAGAAATACTAGTTATTATCTTTTTATTAATTACTTTTTACTATTGTAACAACGTTATTTACTTGTTGAAAACTCATTGTTATTGTTTGTGGTTGCCCATTACATGTTGCTGAGAATGTTGCTGTTAAAACATCTCCATTTGTTTGTTTACTTATAACATTTTCAAATTTATATGTATTATTGTTATGCATAAACGCTGCATAGTTTTCATTTGCTATATTAATAAGCTCCGCATCTGGATATGTTGTTGCTCCAACTACTTGATTTGATTGTTGACTTTGTTGTTGTGCTTCATAAGCTGCTTTTTCTGCTGCAATCTTATTTGCTTGCTCTTGCTTAGCTTCTTGTTCCTTTTGTTGTTGAATTGCTAATTGTTTTTGCTTAGCTTCATGAGTTTTTTCTACTTTGTAAAAACCTATTGCAGCTACAACAATTAGTAATACTACTAATAATATTGTTTTTAACTTTCCGTTCATTTAAAAACCTCCTAAATTTTAAAAAAGTTTTAGTTCATTTTAAAATTCCAATAATATTTTTTATTTGCTAATCTAATTTTGTTATTGGCCCATTTCCAGCATCTGTACTATACATAATTCCATTTGGTGTAACTAGAATCCAAGCTATGTTATTCGAATGATTATTCATGTAGTTATAAAATCTTACTAAATATCCTGTCTTTCCTGATATAGTCTGATTTTCACTAACGTCAGTTGACCAATCTGATTGGTTTATACTAGGGTATTTATTTTGATAATACTTTCTTACTAAATTGCTTGCTTCTGTACTATTATTTATAACATTGGAATTTTTTATACTATTGCCTGTATTGCTAGTACTACCTACATTACTTGTACTGTTAGTATTACTTGTATTGCTACTATTACCTACATTACTTGTATTACCGGTATTTTTATTATTCACATTTGCAGTTGATTGTACCTGTTTTTTAGGACTTTCATTCTGTGAATCTTTTACCTCTATTTTATTATTGCTATTTTCATTTTCTGTATTCTGCTCATTAGAGCTATTAGAAATGCTTTCTTGACTTATATTAGTATTTTTAGCATCTGTTTTTACTTCTTCAGCATTTTTTACATTTGCTGAATTTGAACTCTGAGAATTATTCAATCCACTCTGCTTAGACTGCTGTACCTCTGAATTGTTAGACTGTTGCACCTGTGAACTATTAACTACCGGCACTTGTATATTTTCATTTACTTTTTGTTGAATCATTTTATCTGTGCTTTCACTATTTGTATTTTTTGAATTCACTTTTTGTGAACTTTTTTGATTTACACTTTTTGTATTATTTACTTGTTGCGATGTAGCTACACTAATAGGTGCAGTTTCTTTTACAGTTGTATTTAACTTTTGAACATGATTATTTTTTTCAATCATATAGCCTGCAAATACTCCACCTGCAACTAATACTACTGCAATTATAGCTAGTTTCTTCATCTGTTCCTCTTCCTTCTTTTACTTATCTTCATCAGTAATATGTCTAATTTGAAAATGTCTTTAGAGTTCTTTATTCTAAAAATATTATTGCAATTACATAATTATAATATATAATTTAAGCTTTCAAAAAAAGTCTTTTTAGTTAAATTTCAGAAACTTCTTTTTATCATTCTACAATTATTCACTATATTATCCCTTACTAATTGCTACTTAATATAATGTAGATAATTTATTTTAAGCATACTTTTATCTCTCTTTTTTATTTCCTTTTAGAAATTCTAACTATCATAAAACCTACTATTGAAATCAAACTTAACACTCCTCCTGTAGCCACAATATCACTCTTGTTTAAATTACTTTGTATCACTCCTGTATATGGAAGATTATTTTTGTTCTTTATCCTTTTATTATTGTCACTTGCTTTTTCACCTTTATTTTCTTCTTTATTTTCATTACTACTTGCTTTATCATTTTTATTTTTCATTTTTTTATTATCACTATTCTCTTTATCTTTTTTTTCATTTCCCCTCTCACTATCTTTTCTTACATTATCTTTATTTTTATTATCTCCACTCACTTTATCTTTATTATTACTATCTATAGTTTTTGCTTCTACTTTCTTTACAATATAAACAATACTTTGATTTTTATCTCCAAATTTAGTTGGTGCTTCTTTAACCTCTTTATCATCAAGCAATATCTTCACTATTTTAAATTCTTTTGAAATTACAACTTCTTTATTAAGATTAGCTTTAGGTTCTCCAACTAAACTTATATTATAAATTTTATCCCCACCAATCGTTATAACTTCTATATTAGTTTTAACCATCACTTTTTTCTCTGAAATTTTTTCAACTTTATAAATAATAGTTTGATTTCTATTACCTAAGGTTTTAGGAACTTGATTTAAACTAATTACTTTATTATTGAGCATGATCTTTACTAATTTATATCCCTTTGGTATTTCTATATTAGTATTTAAAATTTCATTTTCCTTTCCTGTCTGATCTACCTGTGAAAGAATTTCACCTTTTACTGTAACTACCTCTCTTTTAGTAGTTATATATGGTTTTACAATATACTCTATATCTAAATCCTTGTTTCCTAATTTTTTAGGTAAACTAAACTTCACATCATTATCTACAACTTTAGATATTTGTACTCCATTTATATTAACTAATATTAAGTAATACCCTTTAGGAACACTTAAAGGATCAATATTTTGACTTTGCCCCTCATACCCACTACTCACTTTAACTTTTGGAATTATAACTTTGCCTGTATCAGTTACCATCTTTTGATAAACTGATATTATCTTCTTAAAAGTAACTTTAATATCAATTCCTTTACTATCATCAGTAACAACTGAATTTTCAAGTTCTCTAAGCTTACTTATAAATCCATTTATGTTATTTGTATAACTTATTCCATTTAAAGTTATCTCTGTAACTCCCTCTTTATTAGCATCTAAAGTTTCAATTCTACTTATAAGATTTTCTATATTAGCTTTTGGATATGATTTACCTGATTCAATCACAGTATCAATTTGAGATTTTTTATCTTCCTCATTAAACGAGTTTATAACTATTTTAAATGGAATCTTGTGTTGAACTACAAATGTTATATTTGTAATTCCTGAATTTCCTGCTATTCCTACATTTTCAAACCAACTTAAATCTCTTGTAATTCCATTAACTTTAATATCTACCAAGTTATATCCATAACTTGATAATGTTTTATCCATATTACTTATTTTTTGACCATTCGCCCATTTTATTTGCTCTATTAACGCTTTTGGTGTTTTTTGATTGCCATCCTTATTTTCGCCATGTCCAATCAAAAATGGAATATCAACCCCTGCTCCTGCTATATTTCTAACTGATGTTACATATGTATTTTGAGTTATTGATCCCTTTGGTGTTAAAATTAATATATTGCTATTTGAGCCTACATTACCATCTATATTATAATATTTAAAAGCCGTATTACTAAGCTGATATACCCCTTTTTGAATATTATTTAAATGAATATTATAATTAAAAGCTACTGAATTCCCCCCCTTAATATTAGTAACAACTGCATATGCAACCATATTACTAAGATCCATTCCTTGTGTGTATTTAACCCATCCACTTTTCGTACTTTGAATATATTTATATGCTGTTTGTAACCCATTGCTACTTATATTAGTTAAAATTTCTTTATTTTTCGTATTCAAATTTGCCTTTGGCAAAAGCCATGTCTCATATGTATTTATATTAATCCCAGTCAACACAGGTTGTAAATCACCATAATTTCTAAAACCAAGTTTACTACTAACATTTGCCTCCATAATTGGTATTCCACCAATTATTAAATATTTATTTGTACTAATACTTGGATTATAAACTATATCCGTTATTGTAGTATTTCCATCACTATTAACATTAGTTCCTGTTTGCAAACAATAATTTTTACTAGTTGCAACTGTATTTATTGTAACCCCCTGATTACTACACCAAGTTGAGCCATGATCATAATAACTTTGAATTTGATTATTAAAATTATACTCTAATCCCTCAAGTCCTGTACTTCCTAACTTTGACCAAACAACTATTTTTTCACTATTAAAAATATCATAAGTTGCACTAAAATTTATATTGTATATTCTATAAAAATTTTCATTATAATTATGTTGAATAATATTAGGTGTTGTTATCACTATACTATTCCCTTGAATTTCATAATTTTTAGAATCTAACACTTGACCATTAATAGAAATATTACTATTCAAAATAAATGGCGCTCCCATATACAATGTAATTACAGAACCTGCTTTTAATTGTTCTGTCCTTGTTGCCCCTATTGAGGTATATGAAAAATCAAAATTATGCTCTTTATGCGCCCAATTAATATCTCTAGTATACGGTGCTCTAAAAATTTGCATATCATTATCTATACTAACTCCTGTTACAGTATAAATATATGGTTGATTATCAGAAAATCCTATATCTGATTGTAAAAATCTATTTATCGGAGTTTTATCATTAGCTGAACCTAAGAAAAATCCTACATTTTCGCCTTTACTGTCAGTTATTAACTTATCAAACTCTTTATTAAGCCCACCTGCAATTGTTTGAATCTGCTCGCTTGTTGTTCCACTCTTTGCAATCGCTAATGTAAAAGTATTAGAAGTTATATATTTTCCATGTATTGTTCCAACCTTTGTATATGTACCACCTAGTTTTAAAGCTTTTCCACTATATTCACTTTTAGTAAAAATAAAATTAAGATTTGGAAGTGACAACTTTTTATCATTCATATTTACTATCTCTTTAGTACTATATATCTTTCCAATCTTTCCTTCGACTACTTGTTGCATCAAACTTGCTCTTTGGCTTGGATTTCCATTTTTCATTGTATATGCTTGTTCTGAATTTAAATAAACATATTGATTATTAGAATTTTTATCTATTCTATTCATATAGTTATTTACTCCACCAACAAAAAAAACTTCACCATTGTATATTAATGAACCACTATAAACTGTATACTTTCCTTGAATATTTGCTCCTATATTAGAACTGTAACTTGTTATTATCCCATTTAACTGCGACTTTCCAGCTGAATCATCAACTGAACTTTGTCCCATATTATAACTTTTATCATATGAACTGCTTGAAACGTTAACTGTTGCACCTAAATTTTCTTCACTTGCTATATAGGTAGTGTCCTCCACCCCCTCATAAAATACACTAATTGGTGTAACAGTAATTTGCTGTGTATAAGTTCCTGGCTTTGTTTTAATCTTAAAAAGTTTATTCAAAGGTGTTTGATTTTTTGTCATATTAACCAAAGCACCTGAAATAGTATATGTTCCATCACTATTCTTTTTCAAATCTTCACTCTCTACTGGATCAATTATAATATTAGAATCTGCTTTAATTTTGAAAGTTATACTTTTAACTTTATGGTTTAATGGATTATAAAAACCATCCGTACCATTTGAGTTTTGTAAACTAAATTGTATATTTAAAAACTTTTGATCATTTGTTAAATTTACATTAGCCGTATTACTTATTTGATATTTGTTAGTTGCTCTAAAAGTAGGTAAATTCACTGGAAAACTATAAGTTTTTCCTGCATATTCAAAGTTCACCTTCAAATTCAAATCAACAAGTTCTTTCCAATCTAAATTATTAAAACTAAAACTACTAAGTAAAGTTCCTGAACTTGTGCTATTTAAATTCACTTGACTATCTAAAACCTGTGTTATTTTATTTCCTTTAACCCCAACAAAATTATTAGTCATATCCTTTGGATTTGCCGAATTATTTAAATAACTTATTTTTGGTGATGCACTAATCCAAATTTTATTAATAACCGCTCTTTGAGCTGCTGTACTATTAAATGCAAATGGTATGTTTAAAACTAAATTAGTCCCATTTGCAACAACATTAATTTTTGAATTAGGTTGTAAACTAGGTATATAATCACTACTAGTGCTTATACCATTTAAAGATTCATATCCAATTTCCACATTCCCTATGGAAAAGGTGAAATTTTTATTTTTAAATATCGGCTTACTAGAATCTTCAGTTGAAATGCTACTCAAAAGTTTTTTTGTCGGTACTTGTGCAAAACTCACCTGTGCTAACCCTAATACTACAAAACTAATAACACACACTCCTATTAATAACTTAGATATTATTTTTTTATTTATCATTAGCTCACCACCTCTTATTCTTCTTTTGTTTTACCAAACTGTTCTCATTTATACATAGTATAAGAATTTTAACTTTTCTTTATACTTGTGAATTGTTAAGATTTTCATACTTTAATCTTTCAAAATAAATCTCTACCTATTTTTAAACAAAAAAATAAAGCCTAATACAATTTATTAGACTTTAAAACTATCTTACTTATTTATTTTCTATCCTTTTTATAGCTAACCTAAAATATTTAACACTCTAAATATTTTATAGCTTTTAGGAACCTAAGACTAAACCCTTACTTTTCTTAGTTCCTATAATCCGTCACATATTTTGTAACTAAAACTTTTATTAATTCCTTGTCCCCCAACAATTCCTTAATCATTTTTTATACCCCTAAACTGTCTTTCACCAAGAAGACCTAAGTGACTTTTCGAATGTCAGTGAGTTCTACCTCCTGACACTTATAATTATATTGTATAAATTTTAACAAAAAATGTTCTATAATTGAATAATTTATTAATTATTCTTCTTTTTTGGATATTTTTTCACTTTTATACCCATAATTATACAATTTAAATAAAATTCTTCAAAAAATAATTATTATTTTAACTATCTAATAAATTTGCTTACATTTTAAAATGTAATATTTTGTTATTTATGGTATTATATAATAGTATATAAGGGGGTGTTACTATATTAGTTAAACTAAAAAATTTTGCTGAAAAGGATTTTACTAATACTGAAATTATAAATTTTGTACTATATTCTATGATTATGGTTATGCCTTTTATTGTAGTAAAAAACATGAAACCAAACTATTTAATGGGGAAGGTTATTTTTACCTATATAATGGGAACACTACTACTGTTTTTATTGATAAAAGATAACTTTAAATCTATAAAAAATTTTTTCAAAAAAAAGTATTCCTTAAAAAAAGATAATTTTTCAAAAGAAAAAATCAAAAACTTTTTTTCAAAAAATTTAGAAGAAAAAGGTATGCTATTAATGTTTATTTCTTTTACTATTTTTTCAATCCTAGGACCAGCTATAATGGTTGCTTTACTTGGAAATAAAAATAGATATGAAGGACTAATAATTTATGGCTTTTACTTTCTTTTCTTTATAGCAGCAAAAAAGTATATGAAAGTGAACAAAAAACTTATTGAGATTTGCTGTATCCTAGCAACTTTAATGGCTCTTTTAACAATCGCTCAGCTACATCGAATTGATCCTATTTATTCCTACATAAGCGAAGCATCTAGTTCATTTTCTGAGTTTGGAACAATAGGAAACAGAAACTTTCTATCAACTTATTTATTACTATTTCAAGCAATTACTTTAGGTATTTTTGTT
>JBOGAY010000323.1:0-6209 GCA_051655925.1 Sarcina sp.
TGTGTTCATATGTTAGTGAATTTGATGATAGAACTGAGAACAATATATTTGAAAAAGCAGATATTAAGGTTGAAGGAAAGCAAATAAAAGATAATATAATGGTTAATATGGTATCTTCTATACATGAAGATGGTAGTTATCATGAGGCAATCATGGGAAGTATATGGAGATGTTTATTTAAAAGAGAGATAATTGAAAAATATAACTTAGGGTTTGACAAAGAATTAAAATATTCAGAGGATTTAGTATTCATGTTAGAGTATTTAGTGAATTGTAAATCAGTTTATATAACAAATGATCTTTTTTATTTTTATAATAGAAAATCAGAGGCGGAATCAACAACTCAAAAACATATTGTAGGTCTTGAAAAAAATATAGATAAAGTTCATGAAAGAATTTTAGAAATATTAAATATACCAAATTTTAAGGAAACAAAAATGTGGGCTTTAAGAGAAGTGACTAATGTCTATACAATAGCTGTTAATATAGCTATGCAAAAAGATAAATCTTTTGGTGTAAAAGTTAAAGAGTTAGGTGATATGGTTAAAAGAAGAAAGTTTAATTATTACAGTAAATTGTTAAATTCTAATGAGTATTATGGACTTAATAAATTAGTTATTCTTAGTTTAAAATATAAATTGAATTTCTTGGTAATTAAATATTATTCAAGATAAAAAAATCAATAATATAAGAAAGTTTTGAGCCTTAGATAGTTGTAGAGAGTTTATTGTTTTGTAAATCGGAAAATAGTCTAAAACACAAGAAAGTGGTGAGTTGAGTTGAGACTTAAAAAATCATTGATAAATTCGGTAATAGGGATGTTAACATATATAATTTCATTTTTACCTATTTTCATTGTTAGAAAAGTATTTATAGACGTTTTAGGAAGTGATCTAGCTGGATTAACATCTTTGTATACTAATATAATAGGGTATTTAACAATTATAGAGATGGGTGTTGGAACAGCTATAATTTGTTCTTTATATAAACCTTTTGATGAGGAGAACCATGAAAAAGTTGTGGGATATTTAAAGTATTATAAAAAATTTTATATGCTTGCAGCTTTATTTATTTTTTGTGTAGGAATAGTATTAGTGCCATTTTTACATGTGTTTATTAAAGGAAATATAAATGCAGGATATGTTAAAATTGGTTTTATATTATTTTTAATCAATACAGTTATTGCTTATTTATTTGGATACAAACAGTGTATCTTGAATGTAGCACAAGATGGTTATAAGGTTTCTATAGCTCTTACAGCAGCTAAGGTTTTAATAGCTATAGCTCAAATATTTATTGTTGAAAAATACCATAGTTTTTATGGTTATTTGATAGCACAAATAGTAATCAACTTAATTTTCTATATATTAATTAATTATTATATTGATAGATGCTATCCATGGTTAAAAGAAACTAAAGGAAAAATTGATAAAGAAGAAAAAAGTGAGTTGATAAAAACTATAAAAGGTGTATCTCTTCATAAAATAGGTGCAGTTTTAGTTTTTGGAACTGATAACATAGTTATATCTTCATTTATAGGTCTAACATCAGTAACATTATATAATAACTATATGTTAGTAATTAATGCTTTTGGTGGAATTGTAAGTCAAGCAATTGCAGGGGTAACAGCTAGTATTGGAAACCTTTTGTTAGATGATGATGGTGAACATGTTTATAGAACACACAAGAGATTATTCTTAGCAAATTTTTGGATAGCTTCTTTTATAGCAATCATCTTGGTGAATACTCTTACTCCATTTATTCAATTATGGCTTGGAAAAGAGTTTGTTCTAAGTTTAAGCATTGTTGGATTACTTATTCTTAATTTATATTTTCAAATGATAAGAGGTCAAGTGGAACAGTTTAAAAATGCTAGTGGAGAGTTTTATAGAGATAGATATGCACCGTTAGTTGAAGGTGGTATTAATTTAATAATTTCTCTTGTTTTAGTACGATATATTGGACTTATAGGAGTTTTATTAGGAACAGTAATAAGCAATATTGCAGTGATTTTTTGGACACAACCGTATGTTGTTTATAAGTATGTATTTAAAAAGTCTTTATTTGAGTATTTTTTAAGATATTTTAAATATATATTGATAGCTGTTATACCACTAGTTTTTACTATGTTTCTTACTCATAATTTAAAAGTTAATGATAGTTTTATTAATTTTATATTGAATTGTTTTATAAATGTAGTTGTTATAAATGTATTTTATTTAATAATATTTTGGAAAACAGAAGAATTTCAGTTCTTTAAAGGCTTAATTTTAAAATTTTTAAAAAGAGGTAATTAAATTTTAGGGTGGGTGGTAGGTAAACGAATGATGAAAGGAGAATAATTAAATGAGTGACATGGATAATACTCAATCATTTCCCGATGGCTTAGTTCCAAATAATAATGGTGGAAATAAAAACAACAAAAATAACAAAAATAACAATAATAATAGAAGGCGTAAAAAGAAGAGTTCTAGAGGAAAAGTAGCAGGAATTGTTATATTAATAGTAGTGCTTTTACTTATTGGTGTAGTTGGTGGAGGATATTTCTATGCAACACATACACTTAATAAATTAAATAGAGTACAACTTAATCCAAGTGATTTAGGGATTAATAGTCAGGTAGAAAATGAATTAGATAAATTCAAAGGTATTACAAATGTTGTTGTATTTGGAGTTGATGAACCTACAGGTACACCAGGTAGATCAGATACTATTATGATAGCAACTATTGATACAACAAATGATACACTTAAACTTACATCTATAATGAGAGATTCTTATGTTAATATACCAGGTTATGGAATGAATAAAATAAATGCAGCATATGCATTTGGAGGTCCACAACTTGCGTTAAAAACTTTAAATGAAAACTATGGAATGAACTTAAAATATTATGTAACTGAAAACTTTACAACATTACCAGAACTTGTTAATATGGTAGGTGGTATTACTGTAAATCTTTCACAAGCAGAAATAAAAGCTATGGTTCCACCACAATCACAATTAAATAATATACTGCATACAAATGCACCTTATATAACAACACCAGGAGAACATACATTAAATGGTGTTCAAGCTATGGCGTATTGTAGAATAAGACACGGCACAGGTGGAGACTATGCTAGAACATACAGACAAAGAGCTGTAATGCAACAAATCTTTACAAAGATTAAGGCGATGCCAGTAACTCAGGTTCCAGGATTAGTTGAGAAAGTACTTCCAACAATTCAAACAAACTTAACTAACTCACAAATAATGAATATGGGTGCTGAGATGTTAAAAATGGGTACTGGAACAATACAACAAGCAAGACTTCCATTAAACCAAGATAGTCATGGTGAAATGATTAGTGGTGAGTGGTATCTTGTATTTAACCAACAACAAACAAACCAACAATTACATGATTTTATTTTCGAAAACAAACCACTTCCAAATCAAGACTTAGATACTTAATGTGGTATAATAAGATTATTATGAGAAGTTCATAGTTTTGTGAATTGAAAATACAAATGATTAAATAAGGAGTTTGAATAGAATGAATAAGAAGATAAGAAAGGCTATCATTCCAGCTGCAGGTCTTGGAACAAGATTTTTACCAGCGACAAAAGCTCAACCTAAGGAGATGCTTCCAATCGTTGATAAGCCTACAATTCAATATATAATTGAAGAGGCTATAGCTTCAGGGATAGAAGAGATACTTATAATTACAGGAAAAGGAAAAAAATGTATTGAAGATCACTTCGACAAATCATTAGAGCTTGAAATGCAACTTGAAAAATCAGGCAAAGAAGAACTTTTACAAATGGTTAGAGAAATATCAGATATGGTTGATATTCACTTTATTAGACAAAAAGAACCAAAAGGACTTGGGCATGCTATAAGTTGTGCTAAGACTTTTGTTGGAAATGAGCCGTTTGCAGTTCTTTTAGGTGATGATATAGTATACAATGATGAGAAACCTTGTCTTGGACAATTAATCGAATGTTTCAATGAATATAATACAAGCATATTAGGTGTTCAAGAAGTAGCTCATGAAGATGTTAATAAATATGGAATAGTTGATGGGGTTCATGTTGAAAATGGTGTTTATAAGGTTAGAAATCTTGTAGAAAAACCAGCAGTAGATGAAGCACCTACAAATGTTGCTATATTAGGAAGATATATAATAACACCAAGAATATTCGAAATACTAGAAAATACAAAGCCTGGTAAAGGTGGAGAAATTCAGTTAACAGATGCTCTTTTAACTTTAATAAGTCAAGAAGCTATGTATGCTTATAACTTTGAAGGAATAAGATATGACGTTGGAGACAAACTTGGATTCTTAAAAGCAACAGTAGAGTATGCATTAAGAAGACCTGAGTTAAAAGGTGAGTTTAACGAATATTTAAAAACAATAGTTAAGTAATTTAATTTGATTTATAATAAGTATATAGATAGTAATTTGCTATCTATATACTTTTAAATATATTTTTATGTGAGAGGAAGTTTTAAAATGAACGTTTTAGTAACTGGTGGTATGGGATACATTGGTAGCCATACATGTGTAGAATTATTAAAAGAAGGTCATAACGTAATAGTTATAGATGATTTAAGTAATAGTAAAGAACTTGTTAAAGATAGAATTAAGGAAATAACAGGAAAAGAAATAAAATTCTATAAGTATAATTTACTTAATGGTGCAGATGTTGAAAAAGTGTTTGAGGAAAATAAGATAGATTCAGTAATCCATTTTGCTGCATTTAAAGCTGTTGGAGAGTCTACAGAAAAACCTTTAGAGTATTATCATAATAATATAACAAGCACTTTAGTATTACTTCAAATAATGAGAAAATTTGGAGTTAAGAATTTTGTATTTAGTTCATCAGCAACAGTTTATGGACAAAGCGAAATAATTCCAATACATGAAGAATGTTCATTATCATTCACAAACCCTTATGGTGGGACAAAGCTTATGATAGAGGATATTTTAAGAGATGTTTATAAAGCAGATGATTCATGGAATATAGCATTATTAAGATACTTTAATCCAGTAGGAGCTCATAAGAGTGGACTAATTGGTGAAGATCCATCAGGAATTCCAAATAATTTAATGCCTTATATAACAAAGGTAGCAATTGGAGAGTTAAAGGAACTTAGTGTGTTTGGAAATGATTATGATACTAAGGATGGTACAGGAGTAAGAGATTATATCCACGTAGTAGATTTAGCATTAGGGCATATAAAAGCTTTAGACAAATTAAATGAAAATTCAGGACTTGTAACTTATAATCTTGGAACAGGAAATGGATATTCAGTTTTAGAACTTGTTGAAGCATTTTCAAAAGCTAGTGGAAGAGAAGTTCCATATAAGATAGTTGGAAGAAGAGCTGGAGATATAGGAGTTTGCTATGCAGATCCTAAAAAAGCAAATAAAGAACTTGGATGGTTTGCAACTAAGGATGTCAATGATATGTGTGAAGATTCATGGAGATGGCAAAGTCAGAACCCAAAAGGATATAACTAAAAAATAAAAACAAGAGCTGTATTATAAGAATGTTATAATACAGCTCTTTAGACGTCAATTATTTTCATTCTTGTGGGTAAGAATGAGTTATATCAAGTGAATTATTTACAATATAAGATTACCATAAATTTTAAGTAAAAGAAATTAATGATTTTTTTCGAATTTTTTTAGATAAAAATATTATTGATAAAAACTAATATACTGATGATATTGTAAAAAAATAATATAATTAATTAAGAATATTTTTGTTAAAAGAAAGAAAAAATAATATAATGAGATTTTATGGAGTTTAGTAAAATTGACAATTTAGAGAAAAGTATTTAAGATTAACGTAGACTAAATTCAAACAATATATATTTGAGATGGTCTTTTTGGAGTTTTATAAAATAAAAGGTACGAAGAGGAAAAAGATTTACCTAAAGGAGGTAATTAGAATTAACGCTAAGAATACATCAAGAAGTGTACTTGTGTTAACATTTACGAATGTACTTTCAAAAATGCTTTCATTAATATACATACCACTTCTTACAATTAACATAGGAGAAGCAGGGTATGGTAACTATGGTTCAGCTTACTTAATATATACTTTTGTATACATGGTAACAATAGCTGGTTCATCAAGTGCTATACCAAAATTAATGGCAGAATATAGTGCAACAGGGCATGAAAGAGATGCAATGGCAAGTTTTAAACTAGGAAGAAC
>JBOGAY010000324.1:0-16668 GCA_051655925.1 Sarcina sp.
ATTATTTTTTTATCACTTGATTTCTTTAAAATTTCAATAATCCCAAATGCTTTATCTACCTGATTATTATTGTAATATAAAGATATTAAAGCAAGAGAGTTTTTCATATATAAATCTGAATTTTTCTTACTTTTTTCTAAACCTTTTTCATGATTTTCTATCGCCTTCTCTATACCACCTTCTGATTTAAAGATAGTTGAAATATCACCAAATCCCTTTTCACCACTATAATAAATATAGTCAGTTAAGTAATTGTATTCATTAAGTCCCATATAATAATAAGCACTATCATTTCCCCCTGAAAGCTTAGGCATATTAACATATAAATTTAACAATCCTTGCATCTGATACGTAGCTGGCTTTTTTGCTAAACTATCTATATGGGTAATTTTCTTAAAATTACTTGATATAAAACCAATCATAAGCATTGGTGAAACTAAGAAGATAAATACCAAAAGATATGCTACATGACTGACTCTAAATTTCCATACAATGCTTTTTCCCCATAAATTCTTTATACTATCTTTAAAATTAAATACAAAAAGTAATGAACTGTTTGCAACTGATGATGCTACTTTAGTTATAGATTTCATTACTAAAACTTTCTTTGTATCAATATCTAATATTTCATATAATCCTTCTTTATTAATCGTATAAGATATTAATCCACCAAACATAACTGTTCCTAATATAACTCCAAAAATTATCAAAGCAAGATTCATAGCTATAGTCCCATTTATAACTTGCATTGGTAATGCATAAAGTATAGGCACAATTATAAAAAATAAAATTGAACAAACTGTCATTTTATTTTCTTTTAAAGATATCTTAAATAATTCTTTCTTACTATATCCCATTGCTGAAAGTGTTTTATAGAAATTTTTATCAATACCACAATCATCTATTATTTTATTAGTAAGTGTTACTGAGATGATTATAGAACATATTATAAGATTAAAAAGAACTACACTTACAAGAACTGAACTTTCTCTAAAGCTAACTATTTGCTCTAAAAAGTAATTTATTGCAAAAACCATTCCAACTGTATAAATTACAGTGTTTTTAAGTTTTATAATAGAATTGTTGATATATATTTTTCGCTCTTTATTATTCATAAATTTTGAACTATTTATTTTTTTAAGTTTATTTGGAAGATATATAGATACAACTCCTACTGATGCTAAAGCAGATATATATACTGCTACACTTATAAATCCGCTTATATCACCAAAAGATTTTGGAAGGAATAAAACAAAGATTGGTATAAAGTAAATTATCACATAAACACTTCTAGGAAACTTAAATTGTCTTGTATCCTTAACATTTTTAGTTTGTCCATCAGATAATAATTCTGCTACTTCCTTCTTATAGACATATGATGTACTTGTCATCATCAAATAAACATAGTTCATAAAAAGAAACATTCCTATTATCATAAACACTTCAAAACTATAAACAAATAAACTTCCATCCACACCTAAAATCTTATACATTAAAAGATTAAAAGCAGGTGCTAAAACTATTCCTAAAATTACTCCTATTATACTTGCAGTAATAAAAATTTTACTACACATATATCTAATATAATAAGACATTTCTCCCATAGTTGCCCCATTAGTAACAACAAAGGTAAGTTCTTTTATCCTTCTTTTTACATAAGTATTGTTAGTTATAACAGTAAAAACTCCAACTATAATTATTGTTATAAGTGACAGTTGCATTTGAACTGAAGTAACAGAAACATCATATTCTACTCGCTGTGATGCTATCCCACCTGAACTTGTCACTAAAGTAATCATTTCAGAACTTTGATATATAATTTCATTGAAAGCTAAATTTACAGTAATAAAAACTAACATAGCTGTGACTATCACAGTAAAAATATAAGAAAAACTATCTTTGATATTAATAGCAAACATCTGTCTTGCAAACTTTTTAATTCCATTCATATTTCATAGCCCCCTAACCTTAAAATAAAGCTTCTTTTTCTTTTGCAATTGCATCTGAAATTTTATTATAAAAATCATACTGGCTATCATTTCCTCTATTTATAGTTTCAGAAACTTTTCCATCTTTAACAATAGCTAAATTATCACAATAACTTCCGATATAAGAACTATGTGTAACCATTATAATTCCAAGTCCCTCTTCCTCATTAAGAGTTCTAAGTATTTTCATAAGCTCCTTTGAATTCTTTGAATCAAGCGCTCCTGTTGGTTCATCTGCAACTATAAATTTAGCTTTTGCAACAATAGCACGACAAGCTGCTGCTCTTTGGCACTCTCCCCCTGAACATTCTGATGGATACTTATCTAAAAGATGCTGTATGTTCATTTTTTTTGAATATATTTTTATTCTTTGATTAGCTTCATCCATTGGAATATCTCTAAGTGTTAATGGTACTTTTATATTTTCTCTAAGCGTTAATGTATCTAAAAGATTGTAACTTTGAAATATAAATCCTATATTATTTTTTCTAAATTCACTAAGTTCACCATCATACATATTTTTAGATGACTTTCCGTTCAGATAAAGTTTTCCACCTGTTGGAACATCAAGTGTTGCAAGTAACTTTAAAAGTGTTGACTTCCCTGCACCTGACTCTCCCATTATTCCAAAAAACTCTCCATCTTTAACTTCTAAATTTACATCTCTTAATGCATATGTTGGATTTTTTTCATCACCATAGCACTTACTTACATTTTCTAAAACAACAAAACTCCCCATTTTCAAAACCCCTTTTTATCATTTCTCTATCTTATATATTTTTAGATGCATAACTTTAGTAAAAGGTTTCACTGTTAAATAAAAAATTCAAAAATTTTGTTTTCATTATATTTACTTATTGTTTAGGTTTTCATTATATTTATTTACTATAATAAAAGCATAACGAAAGACAAAACTTTAGGGGGAATTAATTATGGGATTTTTAACACTAGCAATTACAGTAGGATGGGCTGTTGGAACAGGCTATTTAGCTAAGAAAAAAGGACTTAATTTTGTATTATGGGGAGCTATTGGTGGTTTCTTCTACCTTGCAGGATTACTACTTTGCATAGGCTACTCATTATATACTGATCATAAAAAAAGTAAAGGTTTAAAACCTATTGCTTTCGAAGTATTTGGTAAAAGAGAATTTAAATAATTTATATAAAAAAGGACTAGTTTTATATTGGTTCTTTCTCATCTTTGGTGAAATAGAATACTGAATACATTAGAAAAGGGCATCCTAAAATGCCCTTTTGTTGTATACTTATTTTTTATACCCATACTTGAGTAAGAACCTTTATATTGCTAGTCCTTTAAATATTCTTCTATTTCTATTAACTCTGCTACACCTTTCACATAATCTCCAATTAAAAACAAATCATAACTTCTCATGATATATTCTTTTAAATGTGCATCAGCAGACTTACTTCCCACTAACTCATACAACTTATCTGAAAGTTCTAAAGCTTTTGCAACATCTTTTCCCTCACCATTTTGATCATATCCTGTTATATAAAACTTAATTATAATCTGAAGCGCCATTATATCATTTGGATTTTCTTCATATATTTCTTTATAATACTTGAAAACAGCTTTATATCCCTCACGATTAAACTCTCTTGAAAAATTTTCACGCCTTCTAAATAAAGCTATAACCTCTATAGAATATTTTATTCTTGCTTCATCGTCCGTTATAATATTAGTAAACAAATGATTATGATTTTCCTTGAAATAATACATCCAATCATTACTATTGCCATCATTAAAAATTTTGTCTCTTTCTTTTTTTTCATCACTTTTTATATATGTTACTATATCTGGTTTATAACCCAAACTTTTAAATAAAAATTTATTTTCAAAAGTTCCTTTAGTGGGTTCCTCTGTGAACATCTTATAAAACTTTAGTTCCTCTTCCTCTTCTAAAAGTACCATCTTTTCAATTTCATATGGTAACTCTTCTTTTCCATTTTCGTCTCTAGCAAATATAACAGTATTATCATCCGCTGTAGCCTCACCTAATATTTTTGCTTTACCCTCCTCAGTTCTTCTATTTCCTAAAACCTTATCATAATCTATATTGTCACATTCTATAAAAAAGCTATCACGCCCCTCAATATACTTCTTTTTAACAATATTCATTTTAGAAGTTTTACCTGCATCAACTCTCACAAAATTATCTTCTATAAATGAACATACTACCTTCGCCTCAACATACTTTCCTCTTGGAATTGCTATACTAACATAATATTTACCCGCTGGGACATTAGTAAAAGTAAAACTACCATCCTCTTGAACATAAGCATACATATTATCTTTGCTTGAAGAAACATCTATCTCACCAGGATTACCAAAATTCAAAATTTCTTCCTTTGAAAGATAAACAGTCGTACCTCTCATTGGGACTCCATTATATATAAAACTCCCCTCAACTGTTCCTCTATATTTATCTGGAATAATATTATTATTGATATTTTCAATATTATCTAAAATCTCTGGTTTTTGTGCAAGCCTTTTATTCATCAAAGGTAAACTTACATCTTCAATATACTCACTTTTTTTCTTCAAATATTTAGACTTAACTATGTAATCCTTCGTATAATATTCACCAGCTTTTTTGTTATCACCTTTTAACTTATATACATCACCTATATAAGCATTCTTATCAATAATTTGCTCTATATTTATTTTTTCAAAAGATTTAATCGCTTCATCATAACCTTCTTGTTTCAAATATAACGCACCTTCATTTAAATAAGCATATGAACTAATCAAACTATTCTTTGATTTTTTAACTTCATCAACTAAATTTTGTGCTGATTTTAAATCTTTTTTCTCAAAATATAAAGACATAAGAGCATTCATATGTTTTATATAATAACTACTCTTTTCACCTTTTTCCATTCCTTTTTCATGATAATTTATAGCATTATCAATCCCCTTATCATTAAAGTAAATATTCCCATTTGAACCCATAGCAACATTTGCTCCTGAAGTGACAGGACTTGTCTTATAATTATACTCATTCATTCCCATATAATAATAAGCAACATCCTCAAAAGGCGAAATTTTAGGCATATTAACATAAAAATTTAGAAGCCCCTGAAAGTAATATCCTTTTGGGACTTCATCAATATTTCCAGTATTTCTAAGATCAAAATTATATGCCATAGCTGACACGCCTATAATCACATTAGGAATAACAAGTAAAACTGTCAGTGCTAAGTACACTATATACTTAACTTTTATCTTGATTTTTTTCACTCTCTACTCCTCCAGATTGATGACTAGAAATCTCTAACTCATGCTTTGTTAAATCTTTAAATTTACTTACCGAATCTACAACCGGAAGTGCAATTGTAAGTGCTACAACTGCTGCAACAGCCCTTAGATCAAGCTCTACATCATACTCCATATTTTTTCTTATTTTATATGTTGTTTTTTTCTTTTCTTTATTATATTCATTTTTAATTCTATCTTTTAAACTTGAACTCATTTTTAATTCTTTAAGCTTATCCATAAATTCCTTCCTCCTTTAAAACCTTACCTAACGCACTTCTTCCTCTACGTAGCCTTGTTTTAACAGTGTTTTCATTTTCTTTAAGTATCATAGCAATATCCCGTATGGTCATATCCTTGTAGTAAAACATATAAATAATATCTCTATACTCACCCTTTAATTCAGTCAGTGAATCTGCTATAAACTCATTATCTATAAGCTCTAAAATTTCTTCTTCTAAATCAAACTCTGCTCTAATATTCACATCTAAAATTTCAATAATACTACCCGTTGCATACTTATTTTTTCTATAATATTCCCTACATTGATTTAAAGCTATTTTATAAATCCATGTTTTAAGTGAAGACTTCCCCCTAAACTTTTGAATATATTTAAATACATTAATAAATGTTTCTTGTGTTAAATCTTCTGCAACTCCAACATCATTTACTTTCATATAGCAAAACCTTAAAATATCATCACCATATATATCAAGAAGATAATCAAAAGCTTCATCATTTGACTTCATAAGTCCATTAACTAAAGCACTTTCATCATATCTCATTAGCAACTCCCCCTTACATCATTTTTTTAATTTTCAAAAAACTTTAAAATTACTATTCCTAAAAAATATCCACCAACTACATATAAAAATGAATTAAACTCATTATCAATAAGTGCTCTTGTTGAATAAATTATTATTCCAATTCCAACTCCCCATAAAATAAGGTTTACAAAATACCCACCTAAATAATTATCGGAAATATAATAAATTATTTTCATTAATGCATAACCTACTGGCATCAATAAAAATAAAGGTTCAAATAGAACTATAAGTATATAAATAAATATTCCTAAAAAAACTATCATTTTCTTATCTTGACTCATTGAATTAAATAAATAAATTAAATTACTTAGCAATCTCTTAATCATAACTTTACCTCTACAAACTCCCCTTTCTTATATAGACGTAACCTTTCTTTAAAAAGTTTCACTTTTCAAAAAAATATTTTTTAAATTTTTTTAAAATAAAAACCAAGCTTAGTCGCCCCTTACTAAACTTGGTTTTTTTCAGTAAGATTTTAAACTTAACCTCTAAATCTTACTTTAATAAATTTTCATAAAATTTAATTGCGTCCTCTCTCCAATTAAAATTAATTTCACTATTTATATCATCATTTATAAAATACCCCTTTGGCTTATTTATTTCTAAACCTTTTTCTAAATCTCTGATATATTCATTTTTAAGTGTTTCCTTATCATACTCTATATGCCCTAATATATAGTAATCATTAAATTCGCCCCTTAAAAGATGTTCTTCCCCCTCATCAGTAGTAGAAATTAGTTTAAGCTTATTGCAATTTTTTATATCTTCTTTTAAAAGTCTTGTATGTCTAGAATGTGGTGCTTTAAATCCACTCCCCATTCCATCTAAGATTTCATCCCCATTTAAAATCTCATGTGAAAAAACTCCAAAAATCTTTTCATTAGTTAACACCTTTCTAATTCCATAAAAGTGATTTAATGCTACCTGTGCCCCCCAACATATAAATAAAGACTTTCTCATATTAAATTTTGCATAATCAAGAACTCCCCTAAGCTCTTCTATATAATCAACTTCATCAAACTCCATTTTCTCTAGTGGCGCCCCAGTCACTATGAGAATATCAAGATTATTTTTCACCTCATCAAATCTTCTATAATTTTGTACTAAATAATCATATGGTATGTTTTTAGGTTTATAACTATCAAGTCTTATAAATTCAACTTTGATATTATTTTTTGTTTCACAAAGCAACCTTAAAATTTGCGTTTCTGTTTCACACTTAGTTGGCATTAAATTTAATATACCTATAGTCTTGCTACAGTAGCCATCTTCATCATTAATCTCTATCTCATATTCTTCTGATAGAGGCTTTAATCCTTTTATGTTTTTAGAAAGATATATTGTCATGTTTTATTCTCCTATCTTATCAAATGCTTGTTCAAAATCCTTTATAATATCATCTGCATCTTCAATTCCAACTGAAATTCTTATAAGATCAGGTGTAACTCCTGATAAAATCTGTTCTTCCTCAGTTAACTGACTATGCGTTGTACTTGCAGGATGTAAAATAGATGTTCTTGCATCCCCTATATGAACAACAAGTGCAGTTAATTTAAGTGCTTTAGTAAATGTTTTTGCTGCTTCTACTCCACCTTTAATTCCAAAAGTAAGCATTCCTGAGGCACCTCTTGGTAGTAATTTTTGTGCTCTTTCAAAATCTTCCTGAGTTTCAAGTAGCGGATATTTAACCCAATTAACTTTAGAATTAGCCTGAAGATACTTAGCAAGTGCTAAAGCATTACTACTATGTCTTTCCATTCTAAGATGTAATGTTTCAAGTCCTAGATTTGTTAAAAAAGCATTTTGTGGACTCATAATACATCCAAAATCTCTTAAAAGAGTTACTCTAAGCTTAGTTATATATGCAGCATTTCCGAAAGTTTCTACATATTTGATTCCATGATAACTTGGGTCTGGTTCAACTAAATTTTTAAACCTTCCATTATCCCAGTCAAAATTTCCTGAATCCACAATTATTCCACCAACTGCTGATGCGTGTCCATCTGAGTACTTTGTAGTTGAATGTAGCACTATTGCTGCACCATGTTCAAATGGCCTACACAAGTATGGTGAAGCTATTGTGTTATCAACCACTAATGGCACTCCACTTTCTTTTGATAATTTGGAAAACTTATCAAGGTCTAAAACATTTATACTTGGATTACCTATAATTTCACCATAGAAAAGTTTTGTTTTATCATCTACTAAAGCTAAAATTTCTTCTTCTGTAGCCTCAGGATCAACAAACTTAACTTCTATCCCAAGTTTTCTAAGATTTATATTAAATAAATTAAATGTTCCACCATATAGATTTGATGTAGAAATAAGATTATCTCCACTATCACAAAGATTTAATATTGCAAGAAGTATCGCAGACTGTCCTGAAGATACTGCTACTGCTCCAACTCCACCTTCAAGTTCATTAAATTTTGCCTCAAACCCCTCAAGCGTTGGGTTACTAATCCTTGAATATAAATGCCCTGCAACCTTTAAATCAAAAAGATCTGCTACATGATCAGGATCCTCATACTTGTAAGTTGTATTTTGATATATTGGTAATATTCTTGGTTCTCCAACCTTTGGCTGATAACCACCTTGCACACAAACTGTGCCTTTACTATAATTACTCATAAAAAAAAGCCCCCTTTATTTTTTAGGTAGCCTATTATACAAGTTGCAACATACTAATTATAGAATGAAATAAAAAAACTATTTCAATCTATGAGAGATTGAAATAGTTTTACTTTCATTTAAAAAACAATCTCTTTTATCTTTCAGGAACATAAACTTATATAAAAGCTTCTGCATTTCCTTGCAGGATTTAGCACAATTCTAACTTACAAAGTTAGCTGTTGCTAGGTTTCACAGGGCCAGTCCCTCCACCTTTCTTGATAAAAGACCTATATTTAATTCATTCTTGAATTTATTATATTCTAAACAAATGGATATTGCAACCATTTTTTACAATATTTATTTTATTTATATTTAATTTTATTTATATCAACTTCAATTTATATCTTAATTTATTTTTAACTTCTTAACTTCAATTCAATCTAATGTTTATAGTTATTTGCTTCTATCTTCTCAATAGGAGCTCATAAACTCCTAAACCTTAGATGTTGGCTTTCGCCTAATATAAAGACTTTCGTCTAACAAAACATTTCGATTATTTGATTTAATCTATTAAAATTTATAATTGCTTTTCTTTATTTATTGATTTTAAAAACGATTTACAATATGACTATTTGAAATAATCATCTCTACACTTACATCATATTCCTGTGGATACACAGTTGTTACAAATTGATAGTCATAACATAAAGAAATTTTAAAAGAATTTTTATATTCTTCAAAAAATCTATCATAGAAACCACCACCATATCCAAGCCTCTTATTTTCACTGTCAAAAGCAAGTCCCGGGACTATTGTTAAGTCAATATCTTCACTTAAATCTTTAGCATCTTCACTTGGTTCTAAAACATTAAAATATCCTATTGAAAGTTCATCAAGAGAATTAATTTTAAGAGCTTTCATTCTTTTATCTTTCATAATTTTAGGTACAGCAATAATTTTTCCATCTTTAAATGCCTGTTTAATTATTTCAATCGTATTTATTTCATCTTCCATATTTACATATATAAATATATTCTTTGAATTTTTATATTCTTCTGTTTGAAAAAACTTTTCTCTAAGTTCTTTATCTAAAATTTCTTTTTCATTACTATCCATATTTTTTCTTTTATCTCTCATTGTTTTTCTTAGTGATTTTTTATCCATTAAATTTACTCCTTAGTTCTTCACAAATTCTCTAAGTCTTATAATTGGCATTGGTTTATAGAAGAAATACCCCTGAATATAATCACAGTCCATTTCCTTTAAAATTCTAGCTTGCATATAATCTTCAACACCTTCAGCTACAACTCTAAATCCTAAAGTTTTAGAAACATCTATAATATATCTAACTATACTTCTGTGTTTTTCTCCATTTTGAATAAAACTTCTATCAATTTTAATTGTATTTATTTTAAATTCCTTTAGATATTTAATAGAACTATATCCTGTACCAAAATCATCTATCGCAATTGAAATTCCAAGTTTACTTATTCTATCAAACTTTTCAACAATCTCATGTGAATTAAACATTCCTATACTTTCTGTTAATTCTAATTCTAAATTTCTCGCTTTTAATCCTGTTGCACCTAAACATTCTTCTATTTCTGTAATAAATGTTTTTTGTAAAAATTGAAGTGGTGATACATTTACTGCCACGCTAATATCTGTTCCAAGCTCTTCATTTAATTTTTTAATATCCTTCGCAGCTTTATTTAATATCCAATTTCCAAGAGTTATAATGTATCCTGTATCCTCAGCAAGTTTAATAAACGATCCTGGTGAAATATATCCATGCTCATCATCAAACCACCTTACAAGTGCTTCCACACCATCAATCTTATTTGTTTTAAGATTAACCTTAGGTTGATAATGCAATTGAATATTTCCTCTCTCTAACGCTTTTTCTATCATATCAATAGTTATATCCTTTTTATTTTTATTTGTAAAAAATTCATAACTATTTTTTTGTTTTTCTTTAATTGTTGTCATAGCAAGATATGCATTATTCATCATTGCAGCAGCTGTCTTTTCTTTACTACTTTTAATACAAACACCTATACTTGCTGAAATAAATCCACTAAGACCTGTATCTTTAATTGAATTTATCTTCTTTAATAGCGTTTCAAGAAAATCCGATAAATTATCTGTATTTAATTCTACCGAATTAATCATAATACCAAATTCATCTCCACCAATTCTTGCAATTACACTATCAAGCTTAACAAAGTTTCTTATTTGATCAGCAACTAAATTTAATACTTCATCACCCTTATGATATCCAAAATTATTATTATAATATGAAAATCCATCTATATTTATATATATTAATATAATTTTTTCATCTGGATTTTTTTCAATTTCTTTATCGAGTTCTTCTATAAAAGTTTGTCTATTCATAAGTCCAGTTAAATCATCATACTTACTATAATAATTTAATTTTTGCTTATATTCTGTAATTGAACTTATAATTCCATCTATATTTTTTTCAATATTATCTGTTCCTTCTAAAAGTTTTAAATCTTCATCACACATTACAGCTTTTAAATCATCTTCTATTATTCTAATTTTACTCAAAAGTTTATAATTTGATAATCTCACAAGTAAATTTGAAATGATAACAACTGTAATTGCAAATATCATAGAACACCCTAAAATAGCTTCATCTATATATCCATTTATATGAACTTTTGCTTCCTCAATCTTTTCTACGCTAACAATTTTATCTTTAGAGTCTGTAACATATTTATCTAATTTCCATCTTGTATAACTTGAAATTAAAGAAATAGATAAAATAACTACAGCAAATACAATTAATGCTATTCTTGCTATTTCTTTTACAAATTTACTTTTCACCTTCATTAAATAAACCCCTTATTTAAAAAACTACTATTATTTTATCATATTTTGTGGAATTTTTATATATTTTTTGAAAAAAATAGAAATTTACACTTTTAACCATATAATGTTTTTATCATATATATATATTATAAATTCTAAATTAACAGGAGATTTTTTTATGAGCTATACAACGTCGAAACAACCTCAAGGAAAAGCTAGAAATTTAGCAAATTTTTTACGAGAAGCTATGATTGGTGAACTTGTTGCTATTAATGAATATCAAGAACACCTTAGTTATTGTCCCATAACTGAAGTAAAGGACATTTTTGAACATATCTTAAAAGATGAAAAAAGACATTATGGAATGCTTTTAAATCTTGCTAGAAAATATGATGCTGTTCAATCTAAAAAAGCATCTGAAGTTTCTGAACACCTTTCAATCAAATGTAAAACTTTAAATGACTCTAATAATAAAAAGAAAATGACTTCTTCTTCACTTTTAACAAAAATTAGAGAAGATATTAAAGGAGAGCTTGAAGCGATTATTGCATACGAAGATATTATTTTCAAAATCGATGACAAAGCGGCAATAAAAATGATAGAAGAAATTGTTGCTGATGAAAAAGAACATGTAGAAGAACTTACTTATATTCTTCAAAGACTTGATGGAAATTGCTACGGTCCACTCGAAAAAGATTTTTAGTAAAAAAGGTTGTATCAATTTTGATACAACCTTTTACTTTATATTAAGCGTTAACTTTTTTCTCTATTAATTTAGCAAGATCATGAGCAAGTTTATCAATTTCAACCTGATCTTCACCTTCTAACATTACTCTTACTAACGGTTCTGTTCCTGAAGGTCTAATAAGAACTCTTCCTTTACCTTCAAGTGTAGCTTCTATTTTAGCTATCTCACCTTTAATTTCTTCATCAACTTCATGAATGTTTTTCTTTTCATTTGGTACCTTAGCATTTACTAAAACTTGTGGTAATACTTTCATAACCTTTGCAAGTTCTGATAAACTTTTACCAGTTTCTTTAACTATAGTTGATATTTGAAGAGAGGTTGCAAGTCCATCTCCTGTGCTATTGTGTCCAAGTAATATAATGTGTCCTGATTGTTCTCCACCAAGCATAAACTCATTTTCTATCATGTTTTCAAGAACATATCTATCTCCAACAGCTGTTATCTCTGTTTTGATTCCTTCTTTTTCACATGCAAGCATAAGACCAAGGTTACTCATTACAGTTACTACTAAAGTATCATCTTTTAATTGACCTTTTTCTTTTAAGTACTTAGCTGTAATTGTCATTAAGAAATCACCATCTACAAGGTTTCCATTTTCATCAACTGCTAAACATCTGTCAGCATCTCCATCATAAGCAAATCCTAAATCACAATTATGCTCTTTTACAAACTTCATTAAATCTTCTGGATGTGTTGAACCACACTTTTCATTGATGTTAATTCCATCTGGTTTATTATGAATTACCATTACCTGTGCACCAAGCTCTTCAAAAGCTCTTTCAGCAACTGAGAAAGCTGCACCATTAGCACAGTCTAAAGCAATTTTAAGTCCTTCTAATCCATTTTCAACTATTCTCTTTGAGTATTCTATATATTCTTCATTTGCATTTTCAAGCTTTGTTTCTCTTCCAAGATCTGCTCCTGTTGGACTTGGTACACCCTTGAATCCTGTTTCTATTACTTCTTGTATTCTATCTTCAAGCTCATCTGATAATTTGTATCCTTTTGAGTTAAAGAATTTTATTCCATTATATTCAACAGGGTTATGTGATGCTGAAATCATTACTCCTGCATCTGCATTGTATTCTCTAGTTAAATGTGCTACTGCTGGTGTTGGAATTACATCAACAACTATTGCCTCTGCCCCAACTGATAATATCCCAGCAACTAATGCTGATTCTAGCATATCTCCTGATATTCTAGTGTCCTTTGCTACTAATATTTTAGCTTTGTGAGTTCCCTCTGTTAAAATATAAGCTCCTGCTCTTCCTAAATCATATGCAAGTTCTGATGTAAGCTCTGTATTTGCAATACCTCTAACTCCATCTGTCCCAAACAATCTACCCATTTTGTCACCTCTAATTAAAATTAATATTTTCTTTTATTATATTCTTATAATCCTATTTTTCTATTTAACGATGTTAATTATTCAAAATATTTTTTCTAAACTTTCAAAATTCAATCTTTTAGACACCTCAACGTAAATTTCGCTAAGTTGATATAAATATAACCTATTAACATTTTATTGTCAATTACACGTATATCTTCACATAATTTAACATATATTTAAAAATAAAAATTATATATCTAAAATTTCAAAGTCAATTTACTATATTTAGAGTATAATTACATATAAATAGTAGATAAAACCAAAAAAAATCAAATAAAATAGTATTAATAACACTTTATAGTAGACATACATTTTTTAGACAATTAAAATGGTATTATAAGCGTAATTCGAAAGGGGATTTTAAAATGAAAATTAAAGAGTTCAAGAAATACATAAAACAGAATAGTCAAAATTTAAATAGTGCTTTTGCTACTGAATTAAGCCAATTTGAAAAAGAAAATGTAGCAAGAAGAAGAGAGGTTATTACTGAGGTTATTAATCTTGCAAACTCTGCTGAAAATTGGAAAGAGGCTAACAAAAAGTTCTATGAATTACTTGAGGAATTCAAAACTATACCTTGCTCTGATGCAGATGAACTTCCAAAATTAAATGAAGAAATGAACGTTGCTAGAAGAACCTTTTATGATAAAAGACAAGAATTTTATGATAAAGCAGAAGACAGATTCAAAGAAAATGCTATAAATAAAGAAGCAATCATTGCAGAGCTTGAGCAAATACATTACTCAGCAAATGCTATTAAAGATACAGATGAAACAATTAATAAATTAACTGAGAGATTTTTCGAAATCAAGTTTGCTGGTGAAAAGCAACAAGATTTATATAAGAAATTTAATGATTTAAGAAATGCTTTAAGAGAAGAAAGAAAAACTTCTGTTGATTCATTAAAAGATACTTATGGTGAAAAAAGAGAACAAAAGAAAGCTATTATAGCTAAGCTTGCTGCTCTTGTTGAAAATGAAAACTGGAAAGATGCTACTACAAAATTTAATGAACTTACAGATGAGTTTAAAGCAATTGGTTTCTCAGGAAAAGAGGAAAATGAAGAAATTTCAGCTGCTTATAAAAGTGCTAGAGATAACTTCTTCCAAACAAGACAAGTATTCTTTGATGAAATGAAAGCAAATTATGCTTCTAACATCGAAAAAAGAAAAGAGCTTATTGAAAAACTTAAAGGTCTTTATGTAAATGAAAGTTGGAAAGAAACTTCAGTAATCGTTAAAGAAATTAGTGAAGAATTCTTTAAAGTTGGATTCTGTGGAAGTGACCACAACGAAGAAATTGTTAATGAGTTTAAAGAAGTTAGAGATGGATTCTATGCTTTAAGACAAGAATATTTCGATGAAATTAAAACTGCTAGAAATGATAAGCAATTAGAATTTTTAACAACTCTTGCTGGAAATAAAGAAGATTTCATAGCTAAACTTAGAGGATTTATCAGTAATGATAATGAAAAATTAGAAGAGTTCAAAAATAGACTATTATCAGTTAGACCTGGTGATAAAGCTGAAGAAATTATTGAAAACTACCAAAATATCATTGAAGATATTAAAGAAAGAGTAGCTTCAAACAAAGCTAAACTTAAAGTTGTTCAAGATGAACTATTCCAAGTTAAAAAGCAAATAGAAGAAATTAAATAATTCATATAAAAAAGGTTAAGCAATTTTGCTTAACCTTTTGTTTTATAACCCACTAATAGTAAATGTACTTCCTACACCCTCTTCACTTTCTACTGATATTTTTCCACCATGTGCATTAACTATACTCTTAGTTATTGTTAACCCTATTCCTGATCCACCTGTTGCTCTAGTTCTTGACTCATCTGTTCTATAAAGCCTTTCAAAAATATATGGTATATGCTGCTTTCCAATTCCTATCCCCTGATCAGTTATTTCTACCTTACCCTTTTCATTTACTTGCTCAATTTTTATATCAATTGTTCCACCTATATTTGAATATCTAATTGCATTACTTATAAGATTTACAAATACTTGCGACATTTTATTTCTATCTACATTAACAAATACTTCTTCACCTTTAATAGTTACTTTTATATTTTTTTCTAATAGTTGTCCACTAAAACTTTCTACATTTCTTTCAATTAATTTATTTAAATTCACATTTATTTTATTTAAGATTATTCTTTTATCATCATAAGAACATAATTGTCTAAACTCTACAACTATTTGTGATAATCTTTCTACTTCATCCTTTATACTACCTAGTCTCTCTGGAGTAGGTTCCCATACTCCATCTATAATAGCCTCTAAATGCGACTTTACATTAGTAATTGGTGTTCTTATTTCATGTGCAATGTCACTTGTAAATTGTTTTCTAACTCTCTCTTGCTCTCTTAAATCTGCACTAAGAGTATTAATTGTATCTGTAAGACTTCTAAGTTCTTCTATGTTAGTATCAATTTTTATATCTTTATTTAAGTTTCCATCTATAATATCTTGTGCTTTATGTTCTATGTATTTAAGAGGATTACTTATAGCTTTTGATAATAATACTCCTATTATAATATACAATACAAGTAACATAATCCCTATCATAGCTACTATTTCTACTACAAGATTTAAAAATGCTAAATGTCCTTGAGTTGAAAAAGAATTATTACTAATATTAGTTTTCATATAATAAGTAAATGCCTCATCAAAACAACATTTAAAAAAAATTAAACTAATAGCTGTAATTGCTATACCTATGATAATTGCAGGAAAAATCATTCTATACTTTAGACTTTTAATCTTTCTTTCCTTCAAATCTATACCCCACACCATAAACTGTTACAATATATTTAGGCTTTTTACTATCTTCCTCTATTTTTCCTCTAAGATTCTTAACATGTGTATCTATAACCCTATCATAACTATTATTTTCATCACCTAATGCTAAAAGCAAAAGTTGTTCTCTACTATATACTCTTTTGGGATTTCTTGCTAAATTTAAAAGTATTTTATATTCTG
>JBOGAY010000325.1:0-6964 GCA_051655925.1 Sarcina sp.
CATATATTTCTATATTTTGTAAAAGAGAACTTTCTACTGTATTAACTACTGTAAAAAATTCAATATTATGTATCTTTGCTTCTCTTAAAATATCAGTTTTCATTTCCTCCTTCGTTGTATAATCTTGCAAGTACATTGATGTGTAATAAAAATTTTCTTGGAAATTATTTATATAAAATTGATAACTCTCTCCTATAAACAAGAATCCAAAAAAAATAATAAATAAACTTATTATAAATTTCGTTTTTTTCAATATGTCACCTCTAATATTACTAAGTTATAATATTAAAATAAGCAGCTACTTTAGAATCACTTCAAAGCAACTGCTTATTTCCTATATAAGTATTCTACCAGCTCATTTCATACCTAACTAAACCAACTTTATGCGTTACTTCTATCTTTGCCCATGTTCTTGCTCCTCTTTCTTTATAATGTGAACCACCATTATTTGCTACAAGTGCTTTATGACTTGCCTTTGTATGATATGTATGTGTATAATCTTCATCGATTAGAAACTCATTATACCCATATTTCATTGTAGCTGTTCCTTCTGAATTGCTTGTTACTTTTTCCCAAGGACTAGTAAAGCTATTTGCACTTTTCTTAATAGAGTCCGCAAATGCTGGTACTGCTGTCCCTACCATTATACTAGCAATACCAATACATAAAATAATTTTTTTCATTGTTTTATTCCCCCTCACAACGTTATACATTTATACTATATAAAATACATTAAAAAGTAAATATTGAAGTTATTATATTTTTTTAAATAATGTACTTTTATGTAAATATATGTATTTTTATAAAAAATAAGTCACTTATATAAATAAAGTAAATTTTTAATTATTGAAAATAAAGAATCTTGTAAGGAAAAATACCTTTAAATAGAAAAAAGACTTATAATTAAGTATGGCTTAGACCAAAACTACACATTAAAAGAACTTACTAAAGGAATCCAAGTATGATTTAAAGGAATAAATTTCTTAAAGCAAGTAAATATCTTATAGTGTTGATAACATCATAAAAGTTGTACTAAAACTAATTTGTGTAACAACTCTTGCAATAAAAACTATAAGGTTAATATTTTTACTCAAAATAAAACTCCCATGAATTCATGAGAGTTTTTTATATTAATCTGTTACTGGTTTTTCTTTCTTTTTAACTGTGAAGAATGCAATTATAAGACTGACTGCTGCTAATAAAGCTGCTGCTCCAAAACTTACATTCATACCATGTACCATTGCTTTCATTGGATTTGATATTCCTGAGTTTGCTGCAACTTTACTCATTAATGTAACAAGTATTGATGTACCAATAGCTCCTGCTATTTGTCTCATTGTGTTGTTTACAGCATTTCCATGTGAATATAATCTTCTTTCAAGAGTGTTAAGTCCTGAAGTTGTAAGTGGCATAAGGAACATTCCAAGTCCAAGGAATCTAAATGCGTACATAATCATAACATATAATTCTGATGTACTAGGTGTTAAGAATGCAAATGCAAATGTTCCTGCTGCATAAACTAAAAGTCCAAGTATTGATAACATTCTTGCCCCTATTTTATCGAATAATTTCCCTGTAATAGGGTTTGCAATTCCCATAACTATTGCTCCTGGCATAAGTATAAGTCCTGCATCAAGTGCTGATGATCCTTTAACATTTTGAAGGAACATAGGAATTATAAGCTCTGATGAAATAAGTCCTGCATAAGCTATCATTACGATAATTGTAGCAAAAGTAAATGTTTTACTCTTAAATACTCTTAAATCAAGCATTGGAACTTCCATTGTAAGTTGTCTCCAAACAAAGATTATTAATGCTATAACTCCAACTAATATTGGTGCATATACATTAACATTTGTAAATCCATCATTTCCAGCATTACTTGTTCCAAGTAAAAGTCCACCAAATCCAAGAATTGATGTTATAGCTGATAAAATATCAATTGATACTTTTTTAGTTTCTGTAACGTTTTTAAGTAAAATTGCTCCAAGAATTAAATCAAGAATTGCAAGTGGTAATGTTACATAGAATAAATATCTCCAAGGATAACTATTTATAATCCATCCTGATAAAGTTGGTCCAAGTGCTGGTGCAAATGAAATTACAATTCCAACAATCCCCATTGCCATCCCTCTTTTTTCAATTGGGAAAATTATAAGGAAAACAGTTTGCATAAGTGGCATTACAACCCCTGCTCCTGCTGCTTGAATTAATCTAGCCGCTAAAAGTGTATCAAAGTTAGTTGCTGTTGCACCTAAAACAGTACCTATTGTAAACAATCCAATAGACATAAAGAACAATGTTCTTGTTTTAAATCTATCAATTAAAAATGCTGTAAAGGGTATCATAATACCAAGTACTAACATATATCCTGTACTAAGCCATTGCGCTGTAGACACGCTAATATGTAAATCTTTCATAATATCTGGAATTGCTACATTCATAAATGTACTATTTAAAAATGCTACAAACGCACCAAGTAAGAAAACTCCTGCTATGACAGGAGCATTATACTTTTTAGCTTCTCCATTGACTGAATTAGTCATACTTTCACCTCTTTTTATCTTTCGTAAATTTTATTTTTTCTATTGATTATGTATACTTACTAGTTTTTTCAAAAACTTTTAAGTTCTAATATGATTTGATTATACCCTGTCAATATTTTTAAGTCAAACTTAGTCGACTAAGTTTCTTTCTGATTATACTATCTTATTTTTACCAAACTAATCTTTTTTTATGAATTTTATAATTATTTTTTTTATAATATTCATCATTTATAATTTATTTAGCAAAAAAACAGAAGAGTACTTATAAGTTTTTATAAGTACTCTTAATTTTAATATTTATTTCTAACAACTATAAAATTAGCTTTATCACCTCTATGCATATCTTTTGAATATTCAAAAATTTGACCATTATCAAGATACACAGTTGATTCATTTGTAAGTAAAGCTTCTCCTGCTACACACCCTAATATTTCTGCTTCTTCTTCTGTTGCCCCTCTAGCTCTTATATCATCTGTTGATTGCTGAATTCTAAATCCTAGCTCTTTCTCTATATATGTATAGATAGATGATTTTATAATTTTTTCATTTAAGCCTCTAACATATTTCTCTAAAAAGAAACTTTTTTCTAGTACATATGGCTCACCATTTACTATTCTAAGTCTTTCAACGTAGTAAATCATCTCCCCAACTTTACAATAAAGTTTATTTGAAAGATCCTTATCTGCTAATAAAACATCAAATCTAATCATTTTACTTTCTATTTTTTTATCATTAAGATATTGTGTAAGCCCAAAAGTCTTTGTGTCCCCTGAATAACTCTTTCTGCTAACATCTCTTTTTACGTAGTTTCCACTACCTTGAATTCTATAAAGCCACCCATGCTCTATTAATTTTTCAAGTGCTTTTCTTATGGTCATTCTACTGACATCATATTGATCACAAAGTTGCATTTCTGTGGGTAATTTATCACCCTCTTTGTAAACACCTTTATGTATTTTCCTCTCAAGATCTGACGCTATTTTTAAAGCTTTCGACATCTTATCCCCCCACTAAATATAAACATAAATTAACTCCTACCATAATTGTATAGTCATTTTTTTACATTGTCTATCATTTTTTGAAATTTTTAGCATTTAAAGTGTTTTTATATAGTTTTTTGAGGTAATTTGTATAAATTCCTACAATATCTTTTTAACCCATGATAGTTTATCTTTAAATGGAGCATATCTTAAGGGCATATCAAGCCATGTTGCCCTATCTAAAACAGCTTTTTTATTTGAAAAAGTAATGAAACTTTCTTTTCCGTGATATTGTCCCATACCACTAGTTCCAACTCCTCCAAAAGGAAGAAATGATGATGCTACATGCATAACAGTATCATTTAAAGTAACTCCGCCTGCTGTTGTATATTTTAATATACGATTTCTTTTTCTTTTATCCTGTGAAAAATAATATAATGCTAATGGTTTATCCTTAGAATTTACTTCTTCTATAACCTTATCTAAACTGTCAAATTCAATCACTGGTATTATAGGTCCAAAAATCTCTCTCTCCATAACACTATCATTAAATGAAACATTGTCTAAAATAGTTGGTTCTATATATAAATCTTTTTTATCAAAATTACCACCAAAATATATTTTATCTTTATCTATATATGAAACTACTCTATCAAACTCTCTCTCATTGACCATTCTTGGATAGTCTGGTGACTCTTGAAGATTTTCACCAAACTGAAGTTTAATCTCTTCTTTTAAACATTCTAAAAACTTAGATTTAATTTTTTTATGAACATATATATAATCTGGTGCAACACAAGTCTGCCCACAATTTAAAAGTTTCCCCCAAACTATTCTTCTTGCAGCAAGTTTTACTTTTGCATCATCATCTACAATACAAGGACTTTTACCTCCAAGTTCTAATGTTACTGGTGTAAGATGTTCTGCAGCTGCTTTCATAACTATTTTTCCAACATTAATGCTACCTGTGAAGAAAATATAATCATATGGAAATGCTAAAATTTCCTTCATAACTGCAACACCTTCTGTTGGGTCTATGTACGATACATATTTTAAATCAAAAGCTTCTTCAACTATCTCTTTTATTATATTTGAAGTTGCCATTGTTGACTCTGAAGGTTTTATCATCACAGTATTACCAGCACTAATCGCTCCAACAAGTGGTGCTAAGTTAAGCTGAAATGGATAATTAAACGGCCCAATTACAAGTACAGTTCCAAAAGGTTCATAATGAATATAACTTTTAGCTGGAAAAACTGTTATAGGACTTTTAACCTTTTTGTTTCTGCTCCATCCTCTCAAACCTCTAATACTTAAATTAATTTCTTCATAAACAATAGATATCTCTGTTACATAACCTTCAAATTTTGACTTTCTTAAATCAGAATTTAAAGCTTCTAAAACCTTCTCTTCTTTTGATTTAATAACTGATTTAAGCCTTTTCAATTGTTCAATTCTAAAATCTATATCTAATGTTTTTCCCGTTTTAAAAAAAGACTTTTGCTTTTCAAAAATTTCTTTATTAAAAGACATAACCTCACCTCTCTAATATATTTTAAATAAATTATATCATTGCAAATTACTAAAAAAATGTCATAAATGCAACTTTACCCATTCCTTAAATATCTAATTTATATAAAAAAGACTAGAAAAGTTAATGTCTTCTCTAGTCTATCGTACAAAAATTATACAAACTTTAATTGATACAACTTTGATTTAAAATTTTATTTTCAAATTATTAGAAATTTCATCTTTTGGAATCAAGAAATATCGTATACCTGCCGCATATGGTGCTATTTCATAAGTTTGAAAATACACAGTTATCCCTTGTTCGGAAATGTAGAATTCTTGATTATCACTAATTCCTTTAAACTCTGTTCCACCTGAAAAATATGTGTTTTTATCTGCTGATATATACTTTTTAATTTTTGTATTTATAAGATTTTTATAGTCATAACCTTCAATAAAAAGGTCTTTAAGCGCAAGTGCTTTGCCTGTTTTAATATCATAATTATAAGAAATTAAATTAGAAAGTCCATGTGCACCACCTGCATAATAATAATTCATAACATTTAAACTTAATAGATTATTTGTATTATACGGAACGTGAAAAGCACTATTTACAACATATTTAGCATCAAAAAGATCTGCATTTGCTTCCTTTATAAGATTATCCGACCATTTGCTAATGTCACTATCAATTTTAATAAAGATATCTGTTACTAATTTATTCGTACTCTTTACCTCTGGAATTTCTATATTAACATCTACACTTTTAGTATTATTGATGATATTTTTAGATTCAATAATTAGACTATTATCTTCAGCTTTTGCCTTTATACTAAAAATACAACAAAATAAAATTAGCAATAAAGCTACTTTTTTCTTCATTTTTCGACCTCCTGATATATTCAGTTTCATCATTAGTATTTACTTATACCTAGTAATTATGTAGCTTTTAAAAACATAAATTTTTTTAATCAATAAAAAAGTTATCCACATTACCTGTGGATAATGTGGATAACTTTACTAATTTTATATAATTTTTACAACAGAATTATAAATTTAGCGAAAAATCTGTGGATAACTTTTATTTTAACTATCTTTTATCGCTTTTTCTTTTTTTACTTGTTGATCTACTACTCTTTAAATTTTCTTTTTTATGATTATTTTTATTTTGAGCATTTTGAGTATTTTGTCTATTTTTGTTGCTTGAACTTTTGAAGTCATTAAAAAATTTTTTCTTTCTTTTATCTCTTTGATTTACACCATCTATCGGTCGTAAATTTTGGTCTGAAGCTTCTTCAGTTTTTATAGATTCATCTGTAAGTCTTTTAATTTCTAAGAGTTCCTTTTTAGTCATGTCTCTCCACTGACCATCAGCAAGTTTCCCAAGACTAATATTCATAATTCTTACTCTTTCAAGTTTTGTAACTTCATAATCAAAATAGCCACACATTCTTCTTATTTGTCTATTAAGACCTTGTGTTAAAACTATTCTAAAAGTATTTCTACTCTCTCTTGTAATTTTACATTCCTTTGTTACAGTCCCAAGAATAGGTACACCTTTAGACATACCTTTAATAAATTCATTTGTTATTGCTTTATTTACTGTAACTATATATTCTTTCTCATGGTTATTTCCAGCTCTTAAAACTTTATTTACTATATCACCATCATTAGTTAAAAATATAAGCCCTTGTGACTCCTTATCAAGTCTACCTATTGGAAAAATTCTCTTTTTATGACTCACAAAATCAACTATATTTCCCTTAACATACTTTTCTGTTGTACATGTAATTCCAACAGGTTTATTTAAAACAATATAAACAAATTCTTCCTCTTCTTTTATTGGCTTATTATCAACAGTAACTTTTTGTCCTACTTTAACCTTCATACCCATAGGTGCAACTTCACCATCTATTTTTACTCTTCCCG